>JBEDNI010000059.1:3752-12762 GCA_041170685.1 Bacteroidota bacterium
AATTTAAAAGTCAGCTTTGTTTCAAAAGCTGTTAGTTAGTTGCTGACACTCTGTGCAATATGCGTAAATTTGTAATTCTAATAAGTATGAAAAATAACCTTGTATTGCTTTTGGTTTTATGGTTTTGTAACGGCCTTTTTGCCCAAACTGATATTTATGAACTGATGGAAAGAAAGGACCTACCATTATCGGAAATTGAGCGGAGGGCCGAATTGTATTTCAAACAGCACGGAACCGGCAAGGGGAGCGGTAATAACCAATATCAGCGATGGCTTTACGAGCGCCGTTTTCACACAGATAATAATGGGTATTTTATAGAGCCCGAAACCGAGGACCGGGCTTACCACACAGCAATTCGCGACAAGGGTGTCAGAAACAGAGGGGTATTTACCTGGAAAGAAGTGGGGCCTAAAACTTGGCAAAACGCTACAAGCAGCTGGAATCCCGGGGTAGGACGGATAACTTCTGTGGCCGTAAATCCGGCCAATGAGAAAATTATATACGTGAGCAGTCCGGGTGGCGGAATCTGGAAAACCACCGATGCCGGTAAGACATGGAATCCGCTGATAGATTTTGTCAATTCAGGTTGGATGAACGTATTTCACCTCTGCCTTGATCCCAATGACGCAAACACCATCTATGCTTCCCTCTCATCAGGTGGTGTGCTGAAATCGACCAATGCGGGTGTAACTTGGGTGGCAACCGGTACCGGTCCCAGTAACAGCAGACAGGTTAAGGTTTTTCAGGGTAATTCAAGTTTGGTGTTTTGTGCCGCAACCAATGGTTTGTGGCGTTCAGTTAATGGTGGGGCAGTATGGAAAAGGGTAGAAACCAGTACCACTGAAGATATAGAATTCTGTCCGTCCAATAAGGCAATCATGCTATCGAGCGGTAATGGTGGCACCACGTATGTTAGGCGTTCTACCGATACAGGAAAAACCTGGGTAGGTATTGACAATACCAAGGGAATGGAAAAGCTGGGCCGAACGCTCATGGCTGTTTCAGCAGCAAACCCTGCCAGGGTTTTTGTTTTGCAGGCAGCCGGTAGTGTAATGGGTAGATTTTATGTTTCCGAAGATACAGGGAAAACCTTTACCACCACTGTAATTGGTGATGCGTCCAACGGAACAAACTATCTGGGTTACTCACCGGATGGAACAGATACAAAAGGACAAGGATCTTACGACCTTGCCATATGTGCCAATCCCGCCAATGCAGATGAAGTGCACATTGCAGGCATTATATGTTTTAAATCGCTAGATGCCGGCAAAACATTTGAAGCGACCTCTGTTTGGACTTATCCCAACGGGACAGGGTATAACCACGCCGATGTACATGCCTTGGAATGGGTCAATACTTCCATTTATTCGGGCAGCGACGGAGGAATATTTCGCAGCACCAACAATGGCGGTGACTGGGTGGAACATTCAACCGGTCTGGGTATCCGTCAATTCTACCGAATAGCATGTTCGCCGCTGGAGCCCAAATTGATCATGGGAGGGGCACAGGACAATGGCACAACTTTCCGCCGAAGCGATGGTAATTGGTATGAATGGCTGGGGGCTGATGGCATGGACTGTATCGCTTCACCCAATGATCCTGATGTGGCCATTGGTACAAGTCAATACGGCAGCATTTATAGAACTATTGATGGTGGTCAAAGCCGTGAGGGCTTAACACGTCCGGCCACGGGCAACTGGATTACGCCTTTGTTCATGCATCCATCCAACCACGATACCGTGTGGGGTGGCTGGGATGGAGTATACCGCAGCAATGATGGCGGTTATTCATGGGATAAGGTAACACCGGGAATCACCTCCAATCTCGATGTGCTTGCAGTAGCATCCTCCAATACCCGATATATCTATGCATCCAGGGGTAATACCCTTTATAGGTCGTCTAATGGAGGCTCAACACTGAAAACCATTACTGCACCTTCTACCATTACCTCCATTTATGTAAGCAAATACAACCCACTCAAAATCTGGATTGCCTGTAACAATTCCACAAACCGTATTTTCGTTTCTGAAAACGGGGGTGATACATTCGGCAATATTTCGCAGGGTTTGCCCACCTTCAGTGCTCGTTCTGTAGTGGTAGATGAAGACGCCCATCAGACCATTTACGTAGGGATGAATATTGGCGTTTATTTTCGCGATACCCTTACCAAAACTTGGACAGAGCATGCAGTGGGATTGCCGCTGGTGTCTGTAAATGAAGTGGAAATACAGAAGTCAGGGGCTAAACTGCGAGTAGCTACTTATGGCCGCGGTGTTTGGGAAAGTGATTTGCGCAACGTGGTTTTGCCTTGTCCGGCACCCGCAACCAATGGCCTGTTTGTGGATGGTCTGAACCATTCTTCTGCAAGGGTGAGCTGGAATCCTGTGGATGAGGCAGTTACCTATACAACCCAATATAAGCTCATTGCTGATACCGGCTGGACAACGGCTTCTGCTGCCACACCCAATACCCGTGATACGTTCAGAAATCTAAAATCAAATTCGTCCTACAAATGGCGGGTGCGTAGCAATTGCAGCATGAACTCAGGGATTTATACAGAGGGCAGCTTCAATACCTTGGTTAATGGGGCAAAAGCCATTAACCGGGAAAGCACTGCGCTCCGGATTTACCCTCAGCCGGCCGACGGTATCATGAATGTGGCATTTCTGCTACATCAGGCCGGGCCGGTGGTAATCACCATGTATGACATGGCCGGCAATGCGGTGCTGGGCACTCGTTTCAACGCAAACAGCGGAGAAAATAATACTACACTGGATGTTTCATTACTTCCAGCCGGTCAGTATGCACTGAAAGTGCAAGGGGGCGCCATGCACATCAATGGCACATGCGTACTGGTAAAGTAACTGTTTACAGACTGTTGTAAACTACAAAAGCGCAGAGTAAAAAAAGCACCGCGTTGATGCCGATGTTTTTAAACTCCTTGTGCTTATAGTGGTGCAATGCTGCAAAAATCATCATCATTCCCAGACAAGCAGCACTAATCAGGGTAGTTATTGGCAAAAAACCGGTTAGTGTGGGGAGTATAACGCCTAATGCGCCCAGGAGTTGCAGAATTCCTATCAGTCTCACAGAATTTTCAGGGTATTCTTTCACCCAGTTCATGCCGGCTCCGGCGAGTTGTTCCATGCTGCGTGTAGCTTTCATGGTGCCTGCCAGTCCAAACAGAACGGCCAGAACGATTTTTGCGATTAAAATTGTCATTGCTAAAGTAAATGAGGTGCGATTTTACTTGAAATTTGTTAAAAATCCAATAGCAAGCCATGTTGGGTCTTTCTGTTAATAATTTAGAAATATAATTTATGCATATTTGAAGGATGCGTTTTTTATTAATTATCCTGCTGTTTAGCAGTCCGGTTTTTCTGTTTTCTCAGATTGTGGCCGGGCCAATGCCTTGCTACACAGATTACAAAGAGGCACTGGTATGGGTGCAGACTGCTCAATCAGCAAAGGTGAGAATGCAGTATGCCAGTATGACAAATCCGGATGAAAAGTTTTTAACGGATGAAATAAAAACCGATGCCCAAATGGTATTTACAGCCAAGCTACTGGCAGACCGGGTAAAGCCGGGTATGGTTTACAACTACCTTATACTGATCAATGGTAAAGCCGTAAAGCCAAAATATCGTCAGCAATTTACTACACCAGCACTTTGGCAGTGGCGCACACCACCCCCCGATTACAGTTTTGCACTCGGAAGTTGCACCTATGTGAATGAACCGGATGTAGACAGACCGGGGAAGCCGTATGGAGGAGGGAATAGCATTTTTGGAAGCATAGCCGCATCAAAGCCGGCCTTTATGCTGTGGCTGGGCGATAATGCCTACCTGAGGGAAGTAGACTGGAATACCAACACCGGAATATTACACCGATACAGCCACACAAGGGCATTGCCCGAAATGCAGCAGTTGCTGGCCGAAACCCATCATTACGCCATTTGGGACGATCATGATTTTGGTCCGAATAATTCTGATAGATCCTTCCTCCACAAAGACAAAGCATTACACGCATTTAACTGTTTTTGGGGTAATCCCACCTGCGGTATCCCCGGAGCTAAAGGCATAACTTCAAAGTTTCAATGGTCGGATGGAGATTTTTTACTGTTGGATAATCGATATCACCGGGCCCCCAACGACACCAAAGATAGTCAAAAAACTATGTTGGGTGCGGAACAGTTACAATGGCTGAAAGATGCGTTGATTAACAGTCAGGCGCCTTTTAAATTTATCGCCCTTGGCGGACAGTTCCTGAATGATGCAGCTGTTTATGAATGCTATTCTGCCAATGGTTTTAATAAGGAAAGGAACGAAATCATCGACTTCATTTATTTGCACAACATTAAAGGCGTTGTTTTCCTCACAGGCGATCGTCACCATAGCGAGATCAGTAAACTGACTCAGCCGGGTAAACCTGATATTGTAGATATTACAATATCTCCGCTTACATCAGGTACGCATTCCGGAAATAATGAAAAAAACACACTCCGTGTACCCGGTTCACTGATTGACCAGCGGAATTACTGTAAGATTTCCGTTTCAGGTCCTCAGAAGCAGCGAAAACTGTCGGTGGATTTTTTTGATGAGACGGGAAAACAGCTCTATTCCTATTCAATTACCCAAAATTAGTTGCAGATACCAACGGTATTCTCCAATCATTACCACCTGATCGCGGCTGTCCAGCACATGCACGCTGATGTTGAAGAGCGCACGTTGTTTTTCGAGCAGTTCATCTTTTAGTTTCGCAGCCGTATCCGGATGGTTTGTAATTCGGGCAGTCAGTTTCCCGATTCCGGGTTTCTTAAATGTAACCTGTGAAGACCTGATTAGGGCCACTACCTGATTGGCCAGGTCAGGAAATGTATCAAGCAGCCACTGCCCTGAAGCAATTTCGGCAAGGGAAAACTGTGCCGCAGCCGATACTGTGCCCAAATGATTGGTGAAGGCATTTATATCGGGCAAACTTACAGTACCTGTGTCTTCTTCTTTCTGCAGTTGTATGAGTTTGGCAAAAGGGATTTGGTCGAGATTCATGTTGTGATAATTGGCTGGAATTACAGATTAACCCGGTTGTGTTTCTGTTTGCTTTGCATAGGATTAAGAATTGTAATTTGCATATAGTTCATCGGATAGGGATGTAGATTTCCTCTTCACTGTCAGGATGGCCGGGTATGTAGTTTGCAGGCAATTTTTCAAAATGGGGTCTGTTATCCAGCGCATATCCGGATTGCGGTAGCCATTGGGTATAGATTTCCTGAAATATGCCCGTATCGCCTCCTCTGTGATTAAATACCGCATACATACCACCTTGCAGATGAAATTCTGACCAGTTGGATGGATAGGCGTTGGGTTGGTTATTTTCAATCAGGGCGTGTTTTACAAAGGTGGCAGCCGGGCTGAAGTTGTTGAAATAATCCGGAGGATATTGCTGCAGTGAATAAAAAGCAGTGCAGTCTGCGGCATGGGTTGCTGCCAACTCGGTCCTGAAACGACGCCACAATAGCGGTGTAGTGTTATGAATTAATGACATTTCATCGGAAATGCCAATCAACATGCAGGGTTCAATATTGACGATCTGTGGTTGCAATTTCATGAGTATTAAAAGTGTTAAGTTTTTGATAAATTACCATTAAACCATGTTGCATATTTTGAGGTATGGGGTGTGATGAATAGATTTACCAACAGAAACAGTAGCGTATGATGACAAATATACGAATTATGGCTTCCGTTTGTTTCCTCATAGTCATGGGAAACATCAAGGCACAGTCACCACAGAAATTCAGCTATCAGGCGGTGGTGCGTAACGCCTCCCAGGCACTGCTAACGAATAAAACAGTGGGCATTCGTGCATCGGTACTCAGAGGATCGGCGGGTGGAACCGCAGTTTACAGCGAAAGCCATACCGCCACAACTAACAGCAACGGCTTGGTTTCAATAGAAATAGGCGGAGGTACCCTGTTGTCGGGTAGGTTTATGCAGATTAACTGGGCTAGTGGTCCCTATTTTCTTAAAACCGAGATCGATGTAAACGGTGGCACAAATTATACCATCACCGGGGTAAGTCAGTTGTTAAGCGTGCCCTATGCCCTGTTTGCGGGCAATGTAAATTACTCCGATACTTCCGCCACCAACGAGTTGCAGGTGTTGTCTCGTTCAAATGATACCATTTTCCTCAGCAGGGGCGGATTTGTGGTGTTGCCAAAAATCATTATGAAGGATACTTCTGCTACCAATGAGTTACAGGTGTTATCTCGAAGGAACGATACCATTTTCCTCAGCAGGGGTGGTTTTGTGGTATTGCCTGAAGTGCATATACCCGATACGTCCAGCAGCAATGAACTGCAGGTGCTGAGCTTAAAATCTGACACCTTGTTTCTCAGCAAGGGCGGCTTTGTGAAAATGCCTTCTATGGACTCAGCCGATATAGCAAAAATGGGCTTCATTACCCGACATGCTTTGGGTTCAGGTAATGTTACTTACAAAGTGGGAGATACCGCCGGTGGGGGAATTGTTTTTTATGTAAATAGCAACGGAACCCACGGCCTGATTGCCGAAACGGTGGACCAAAGTTCAGGAAGCAAGAGCTATGGAATGTCTGAAGATGCCATCAGCAACCCGGCCAACCATAGCACGGCAGGAAAAGAATATCACGATTGGCGCATACCTACCCTGTTTGAGTTGGATCTGATGTACAATCGTCTGCATATCAAAGGACTGGGAGGTTTCGCCTCAGGAAACTACTGGAGTTGCAGTTTTGCGGATAATTCACTGCCCATTCCCGGCTGGTATATCAACTTCAGTAATGGGAGTTCCAGTACATCACCACGCAGCACCACTTCTCACAGGGTCAGAGCGATACGTTCATTTTAGAACCGGAAACTTGTAATTGTTTTGTTGTTTGGTGGTTAATGAAAAGTGGTTTAATCTAAACAATCAGCACAATACCCACAAAAAGCTTAGGTAGGTGGCAAAGAAAAATACCCAGAATAATTGATAAAATCTTCTGATGCTTGCCTGTTCCTGCAATCGAACAGTGGTAAGGTGAAGCAAAAACGCGATGTTAAGTGCGATTAAGCTATACATCAACAGGGATTGTGCCTGCTGATAGCTCCAGAAAATACACCAGGCATAAGCGGCTACCACGAAGGTTGCACCCGTATAGAGTGCAGTTTTTGGTGAATACAGCAAGGGAAAGGTTTTATATCCAAAATGGGCATCGCCGGCCCTGTCAGGTAAGTCTTTGTACCAGGCAATGGCCAGACTAAACGCTGAAATGAAAATGGTGAGCGGATAAATGACCGGTTGTATATGGAAACCTCCATGCAACATAGCGGCAAAATGCATCGCCATACCCAGATTCACCAGCACCCCCCGAACCAGGGTAATGGCCAGTGCCGCGGGCAGGTGATGTTTTTTAAGTTGAACGGGAGGCAGTGAATATGCAATGCCCAGCAACAGGATAATTGCGATGAGCAACAGCAGCACCCAATGAAGTATGGCAGCAGCACCCAATGCAATCAAGCCGGAAATCCATACGATTTTTTTAGCCGTGCCCATGCTTAATTTTCCTGCGGCAATCGGCAACTCCGGTTTGTTGATTTTGTCCAGTTCCACATCCACCATCTGATTTAATCCGGTGATGCACACATTGCAACCCAATGCCGAAATCAGTGTTACGGCAAGTTGGGTAAAATGGACCACAAATTGGCCCCCTTGAAGTAAAAACAACACCACAATGCTGACAATGGAGCCAATGATGGTGTGGGGACGGCTGAATTTCCAAAGGGTATAAAAGGTCATGGCAAAATGGGCTGTGCAATGATAACCAAAAGATTTCCTTTCAGCTGCTTAATTCTGCATACTTCGATTGAATAATGTTCGTCTGCGAGGTCTGAAAGCAGTGTTTGGTACTGCGTTAAACTTTTGCTTTTCAGTACCGACAACCAGCCATCCCATGCTACCGTAAACAGTTGTACGGGAATGAGGTAAGTGGCAAGAATTCGCGCAAAAGAGATGGGTTTGATGGCCCATGCGGTCAGTGGTTGCAAAACAAAGGCGGCCAGTGTAACCTGAATAAAACTGAGTAGGGTGGGTTCCAGTACCTCAGCGATGACAATGGCGGACTTAGCTGCTTTGAAGCTGCCGATGATTTCTTTTTGCTGTTCGGAAGTGAAATGGTGAAACGCATTGAACATGCTGTATTGATCACCCTCTACCGGTGAAAATGCCAGTAGATTTAGGGGTTCAGGTACTACCCTCACATGTTTTTTTACTTCGTTTGAAACCGAATCGGGATACAGGTCGCTGAGGGTGAAATGAATGGGTCGCACAGCAGCTTTTTTTTGCATGTAATAAGCGGGCCACCCGCTGCCACTGCCTAGGTCCATCCATTGCTGTTTTGGAAATGAGTCCATCAGTTTCAGCACAGGTCTGTATATTTTCAACTGAACACTGATCCAACCCACAAATTCCAGTTGCATTTTTCGCAAATACGAAGGAAACCATGGGTAATCTTCCAGTTCTTTCAAAAACATTCGGTTAATTTACGCAATAATCCATTGTATGTCTTCATTCCTTCTTTTTTCTTTGGCGGGGTTTGCTGTTTTGGCCATTACCGTGCTGATTGAGTATGCCATCCGAAAAAAGTGGCTGCCCTATTTTGAGGGCAGAAAGTTGTTGCATTTGATGGCCATCGGAACCACTGCCTGGATAATTGACATGGGGCATGAATCCTTTATTCTGGGAGTTGTTCTGTTTCTTGCAGGGTTTCTGCTGATGCTGGTGCTCCTAAAATTTAAATGGGGTGTACAGCAGGAAGCTTCCTATGGCATTGGCTTGTTTCCCATTTCTTTGGGGGGCTTGCTTATCTTGGGTGTTTCCTCCGACTATGTGGCCATGGCGGCTTGGATATTAGCAGTGAGTGATGCGTGCGCCGGCATAGTAGGCCGAAAATGGGGGAATCCCCGGTTGATTTTTTTATCAGAATCTAAATCCTA
>JBEDNI010000060.1:0-9008 GCA_041170685.1 Bacteroidota bacterium
CAATATATTTTACCACATAGGCAAAAAACACATCGGACATTTTTTCGGTCTGTTTTTTGTATTGGCATATGCCGGCAGTCTGGCTCCTGCTTTGTACTTTAAGACCGGAATCATAGATCCTGTATTTAACCTGTTTATTTTTCTCTCGATTTATCAGTGGTTTCTGGCCGAACTGGAAATCAGCAATCAAAACAATGCGCGTATCCACTACCTGCTGTTTGGACTTTTTGCCGGACTTGCTGTTTTAACGAAAGGACCCGTAGCCCTCCTGATTGCCGGAATTGTTGCTATTATTAGGTTATTGTCAGCCGGAAAAAACGCCTGGCCCGGCTGGGTTAATCTTGGTATAGCCTTCCTAACTATCACGATTACCCTTGGGTTTTGGCTGGGAGTAGAAACATACCAGCATGGTACGTGGTTCCTCTCAGAATTTTTACGCTATCAGATTGTTTTATTGCAGGGGCAAATTGAATGGCATAACCAGCCCTGGTTCTATCATGTTGTGGTTTTGTTTTTTCTGTGCGCACCGGCCTCAATTATCGCTTTCCCATTTTTATTTAAAAATCCGGCAACCACGTCCGGTAACAGTTCCATTCTTTTCAGCTATATGAGAAGTTTATTCTGGACCGTGCTCATTGTATTTTCCATCGTCACCACTAAGATTATTCATTACAGCAGTTTGTGCTGGATTCCATTGGCATTTATGGCGGGCTATACACTATATTCCACCTACACAAAACGATACACAGTCTCTCGCTGGCTTACTGGGCCCATATTGATGAGCTTGTTGCCTCTGGCCTGTTTTTTTGGCATTGCCCCGTACCTTTTGACCATTGAAAACAGAGACATACTAGCCCCCTTTCTCGGAAAAGATGTTTTTACCGGAAAATTATTATTGTCAGGTGATATATGGGGTGGCTGGGAAGGGATACCTTCTTTAATTTTTCTCATTTTTTTACTCATTTGGTGCTTACAGTTTGCTTTAGGCATGGTTAAGCACACATTGGCACTATTTTGGGCGGTATTGCTCTTTTCGCAGTACATTTATATTATAGTTTTACCCAAAGCCGAACAACAGCTTCAGGGGCCTGTCATATCGGCCATTCAGGGCACTAATGAAGGACCCAAACCAATAGTGGAGGCATGGAATTACAAAACATTTGCCATTCTGTTTTATGGAAATGTTCAACCTGCGGAATTCAAAGGGCCATGGTCAGAAACAGCGAAACAAAACTTTCCCAATGAACCCGCACCCAACTACACAGCCCGTAAACACTGGATTGTAAAGTATCAGACATCTCAACCCGTGTATATTATTACCCGTTGTGATTACCATGCTGATTCAGCTTTCCTGCAGCGTTTTAATCAAATTTTGGCGCCCGGAGCATACCGGGTATGGGGAAAAATCATCCCCTAAAAACAAGGTGTTCTGATATCAAATCTTTATTTTTGCTAAAAGCGGTAACATTGGAATGATGGTAAAAGACGTAAAAATAATTGAAGCCGCCTATGAGCTGGGTGCGGGTACGCGAGGCGCTCAGTTAGGTCCATCGGCGCTATCACGTGAAATTTCTCAAATCCAATCCGGAGTTTTACTTTCAGCCCAAAAAGAGACCCTTTCACAGCCCATTACTGAAAACCCAACATCAAAAAACGGTACTCCCTTTGCCCATAACATTCAATTTATTCAACAATCTATTAACCACGTTGCTGCATCGGTGGAAAGAGCTCTGTGTGAAAAAAGATTTCCGCTGGTTTTTAGTGGCGACCACAGCAATGCTATCGGAACAGTCACCGGCATTGCAGATTCATTTCCGGATAAAAAAATCGGTGTTATTTGGGTAGACGCACACTTGGATTTGCACTCCCCATATACAACCCCTTCCGGCAATATGCACGGCATGGCGGTAAACGCACTATTATCAGACAACCACCTGGCCAATCGAAAAAATGAACTTAATCCGGAGACGACCTCACTTTGGAATAAAATAAAAAAATCCGGCAGACTGGAAATTCATCCGAAAATTGCACCTGAAAATATTGTTTTTATTGGGACTAGGGATTACGAAGAAGAAGAATGGGAACTGGTGCAGCATTTGAAGATAAAAGTATTTACACCCGATGATATTCGCAGGCAAGGTATGCCGCGTGTCTTGGATGAAACCCTAAAAATTCTTGGACATTGCGACCTATTGTATACCAGTTTTGATGTTGATTCGCTTGATCCTGCAATATCGACAGGTACCGGCACGCCAGCACCTGATGGCCTCAGTTATCAGGACGCTGAACAGGTTTTTAAATCCCTGATAAACCACCCTAAAACCACCGTTTTTGAAATCACTGAAATCAATCCGCTGCTGGACAATGATCATTCCATGCCCCGCACCATTGCTCAGTTGCTGGCTTCTGCCTGGTAGTGTCCCAGCAGCCAATCAACGGTATCCGTAAAATCCGCATAATCCCACAATCTTGGTTGTTGTGCTTTTCCCGGCAAAATAGGGGCATCTTGTCCTACAACCGCCTGTATTTTTGTCTGGTGAGTATGCAAATAAGCATCCACTTCCGATCTTGATTGATAAAAGTGATAACCCAACATTCCAACCGGTGCATATACATCCGTCGTTTCTTTAAGAATGACAAATCCATTATCAAGGTGTTTGTCTAAATTCATTAGCAAAACAGCCCTGTGATAATAGTAGTTATTGGCATATTTATGGTGGTGAATCAATTCAGAAAAGGGTTCCCAGGCATGAAATAACCTCACCAAATCAAAACCCTCCGGAAGTAATATGTGAGTTACGTTGCGGCATCCCAGTCCAAAATAGGTAAAAACATCTTCCCCAAAAGCCACCAGTTCTTCCTCTGTGGCATCGTTAGAAATTACAGCTACACTATTTCTGTGACCTCGGAGTAAATGCGGAATGTGCCTGAAATAATACTCGAAATATCGTCCACTATTGTTGCTTCCGGTAGCTATGGCAGCATCCAGACCTTTGAAATTATCGGAAAAAGTAATTCTGTGAGTCAGTTCAGGATTGGCCTCTATCCATGACCCCACCAGAAATTGTATCAGCACCTCATCATCTGAACTGGCTTTAATTCTCACCCTGAATCCACTAATAATTCCACAAATCAAATCGTGCAATCCGACTAAGGGAATATTTCCGGCCATAATGATGCCAAGTGTTTGCGAGGATGCTTCCGAAGGCAAATCATATTGACTCAGCCATTCGTCCACATCGCTTTCCAATGTTTTAATCCAGGCATCTATACTGCGAGAAATATTCTTTTGTGTAAACCAGGGATTCTTGATTTCTGCTTCCCTTTTTTTTTCTAACCAGGTAGTATCAGATTCATGTTTGGCCAAAATATCCCTGAGAGATATTAGCCACAGTCGCTGTTGCATGGGACAAAGTTACCCAAAGCCGTCTGAATAAAACCAAACTGCCTTAATTGAAGCATTGTATTATATGTATGCACCTGTAAATTTGCCACATGGCTTTCCGTTTTATCCTATTGACAATGGCTGCACTTTTTCTGAAAATTAATTACGTGCAGGCTCAGGAAGAAAAAAAAGACCCCCGATTTATGCTGGGTTTTAATGCAGGTGCCAATTTCAGTCGCATCTCAAACAATGATACATTTCCCGTAAATTTCACAAGACGCAACCGATTGGGAATAGCACTTGGGGTAAGCGGTATTTACGATATCAGCAGTAATGCAGGTATCGCGTTTGGAGCTAATTTTGTTCAAAAGGGCTATCGCGTCAATAATGACACCCTGTCAGCCAGCCCTGATATAAACAGGAAATTTTGGAGTGTTAACATCCCACTGGGGTTGCATTTCCGTCAACAGTTTAACGCCCAGAATTACATTACTGAAAAATTTGGAGTCATCGCAAATTTCAATTTCAGAGGAGACAGTGCTTCATTCGTAAATGATGATAGAAAACCAGCGTTTTTAATCAAAGAAACCTCGGCACGAAACTTTTATCCCATGTTCTATCTGGGATTTGCACTGGGGGGTACTTCAGAGAATAACAATCGATATGAATTTGGCGTAACCTACACCCAATCACTTAGTAATGATGCCAATTTAATGGTGTTGCACAGTGAAGGACTTAAAAAACAGTTTCCCCTGAATTACCGGGGTGGATTTTTACAAATTGGATTTACCTATTATTTCAACCTCAGTAATTTCAAAAAATCCAGTGGATATTTTTATTAAAGCTGAAAATAAAGCTAAATAATCTACCCCAGTCCCACGTCCAGGGCCATCATCAGCACGAATCCGAAGATTAGACCCAGTGTTGCTTTATCAGTATGCCCATCGCGCTGGGTTTCAGGAATTACCTCTTCCACTACCACATAAATCATGGCTCCGGCGGCAAACGCCAAGGCATAAGGCAGCAAGGGTTGGGCAACCATTACCAGGGCAACACCCAACACACCCGCAACAGGTTCTACAATGCCACTCAACTGCCCCCAAAGAAACGATTTGGTTCGGCTCATTCCAAACCTTCTGAGAGGGATAGCAACTGCAAGGCCTTCGGGAAAATCCTGAATTCCAATCCCAATGGCCAATGCAATGGCACCTGCCATATCAGCACCCGGTAACCCTTCTGCTACGGCGCCAAAGGCAACACCTACCGCCAAACCCTCAGGGATGTTGTGAAGTGTTATGGCCAGCACCAACAAAACCGTTCTATTCCAGTCGGTTTTCATTCCCTCTCTTTTTTCTATGGGTTGATGTATATGCAAATGGGGTAAAAACTGATCTAGCCCAAAAATAAATAAAGCCCCGAGTAAAAACCCGATGGCGACAGGTATCCATGCCCATTTAGGAGACCAGGTAGTTTCTGCCATATCGATGGCAGGATTAAGAAGACTCCAAAAGCTGGCCGCCAGCATCACGCCACCGGTAAACCCCAACATAGTGTCCATAAATCCCCGCCTGATGTCTTTCATGAAAAACACAAATGAGGCTCCAATTGCGGTCACGAGCCACGTGAACAGGGTGGCCACCAATCCCTGCATGATAGGGTGCAGTTGTGTAAAAAAATCAATCAGTGATTGCATGTCTGTCAGTCTTCAAATTTTTCGAATCGCTGATTATGCGTTTTGGCGGCCATCTCTTTTTTTTTGAAAACTTTCAGAAAATAATAAATAGCTATAAACACCAAAATCGTAATGACCACTTCCCATAGAAAAAACTGATTTTTAAATCCCTGAACAGAAATGGCTGTGGTATCTTTCATAGTTACAAAAATAGATAACATATATCAAATGTGCCTCTAAAAAATCATGCGGCTGATGTAAATTGCGGGCACTATGAGTCAGAACGCATACATCGAACTAAATAAAGAACGTTTTTTACAAGAACTCTTTGATTTACTGCGCATCCCCAGTATTTCAGCAGATAGCGCTTTTGCAGGCGACGTAAGAACTTGCGCCGAATCTGTGGCAACACACCTCAAAAATGCCGGTGCCGACAATGTGAGTATCGAGGAAACTGCGGGGCATCCCATCGTATATGGTGAAAAGATTGTTAATCCACACTGGCCTACCGTGCTGATTTACGGACATTACGACGTGCAGCCCAGCGCACCGGACGAATTATGGACCACACCCGCCTTTGAACCCAACGTTAGAGACGGAAAAATTTACGCGCGCGGGGCGGCAGACGATAAAGGCCAGTTTTTCATGCATGTCAAAGCGTTTGAAACCATGATGAATACAGATAGTCTTTGCTGTAATGTAAAATTCATGATTGAAGGCGAAGAAGAGGTTGGGAGTGGCAATCTCGGTCCTTTTTGCGTAAATAACCGTGAGAAGCTCAAAGCTGATGTCATTCTGATCAGTGATACCTCCATGGTGGCCAATGATGTTCCCAGCATTGATGTGGGACTACGTGGATTGTCATACGTAGAAGTAGAGGTTACCGGACCTAATCGCGATTTACACAGCGGTGTGTATGGCGGTGCCGTAGCCAATCCCATCAATGCGCTTTGCACCATGATTGCAAGCATGCACGATGAAAACCGCCATATCACCATTCCCGGATTTTACGCAGATGTACTTGAAACTTCCGCAGAAGACAGAGATGCTATGTCTCGAATTCCTTTTGATATTGAGGAATATAAAAAAGATCTGGAAGTAAATGATGTTTTGGGTGAAAATGGTTTCAGCACCATTGAGCGAACCGGAATTCGACCAACACTGGATGTTAACGGTATTTGGGGCGGCTATACCGGCGAAGGCAGTAAAACCGTACTCCCTTCAAAGGCCTATGCAAAAATCAGCATGCGCCTGGTTCCTAACCAAAGCAGCGAACAAATCACCCGGCTGTTTAAGAACCACTTTGAGAGCATTGCGCCTCCCGGTATTAAAGTCGAAGTGAGACCGCACCACGGCGGAGAGCCGGTGTTAACACCTACCGACAGCATTGCCTACAAAGCAGCCGCTGCTGCCATGAAAGATACTTTTGGAAAAGACCCCATCCCTACCCGTGGAGGCGGGAGCATTCCTATTGTTGCATTATTTGAACAAGAGCTAAAAACCAAAGTGGTCTTAATGGGTTTTGGACTGGATAGTGATGCCCTTCACTCCCCCAATGAACATTATGGTATTTTCAATTATTTTAAAGGAATTGAAACCATCCCCCGATTTTTCTATCATTTCGCCGAATTAAACAAATCCTGAATCAGCTGCCATGCCACTGCTGGAAGGTGATACATACGAAATCTACAGAACCGAGTTACTGAAACGGTACAGGCATCTGTTGCGTTCGCTTGGCAAAGATGTACCCAAAGATAAACTCAATAAAGTAAGGGATGCCTTCGATCTGGCGGCGAGATCGCATGAAGGCATGGTGCGTAAAAGCGGTGAGCCCTATATCTTCCATCCGCTTGCCGTTGCTCAGATTGCGGTAAGCGAACTGGGACTGGGCCCCACCAGTGTTATCTGTGCTCTGCTGCATGATGTGGTAGAAGATACAGAAATAACCCTGGATGATATTGAACATCGCTTTGGGCCCAAAGTAGCTTCCATAATCGATGGTTTAACCAAGATAAGTACAGTTTTTGATAATGTAGACAAGGAACACAGCATACAGGCCGAAAACTTCAAAAAAATGTTGTTGACACTGGGCGAAGACCTTCGGGTAATCCTGGTGAAATTGTGCGACCGGCTGCATAACATGCGAACCCTGGGATCGGTAAGTGAAAACACCAAGCTCAAAATTGCCTCCGAAACCAATTTTATTTATGCCCCGCTCGCACATCGTCTGGGCCTGAATGCCATCAAAACTGAAATGGAAGATCTGGCATTGAAGTTCACAGAGCCGGAACTGTACAGAGAAATTTCTCACAAGCTGGCAGAAACTAAACTGTCGAGGCAGCGATACATTCGAGAATTCATCGAGCCCTTGCGGGTCGAACTTGAAAAAACTGACATGAAAGTGGTGGAAATCAAGGGAAGGCCGAAAAGCATCTATGGTATCGCCAGAAAAATGAAGGTGCAGCAAATTCCTTTTGAAGAAGTTTATGACGTTTTCGCCATACGTGTAATCATTGACTCTCCCCTTTTTCTGGAAAAAGCAGACTGCTGGAAAGTTTATTCTATCATTACCGACCAGTACCGAAGCCATGCAAACAGACTCAGAGACTGGCTAAGTCAGCCCAAAAGCAATGGCTATGAGGCGCTTCACGCAACCGTGTTGGGGCCAAAGGGTCGCTGGGTAGAAATTCAAATCCGAAGCAAACGTATGGATGACGTTGCAGAGCGCGGTCTGGCCGCACACTGGCGTTATAAGGAGGGCAGCAGCAGCATTACGCCTCAGGATCAGGCATTTGAAAACTGGTTATCCAATGTAAAGGATACCCTCGAAAACCAGGATCTAAGTGCGCTGGAGCTGGTAAGTGAATTCAGATTCAGCCTACTCGGGGAGGAAATTTATCTTTTTACCCCCAAGGGTGACGTTAAAAATTTACCATTAGGCAGCACAGCCCTTGACTTTGCCTTTGCCGTTCACAGTCAGATAGGCCTTCATACCATAGGTGCCAAGGTCAACAACAAACTGGTACCCATCAGCCACGTTTTAAAAAATGGCGATATTGTGGAAATTCTGACCACCCAGAAGTCACGCGCAAATGGAGGCTGGCTTGAATTGGTGAAAACCGGTAAAGCACGAAGCAAAATCAGGGAATTTCTAAAAATGGAGAAAACCCGCCTGGCCGGTCTGGGGAAGGAAATGGTGGAAAGAAAATTAAAAAGCCAGGGCGAGAATATCACCGAAAAAAACATTGGACTGCTGATGAGGCATTTCCACACAACCACAGCCGCCGAATTTTACCACAAAGTGGCCAACGGCGACATAAAAGCGGAAAAACTGATATTAAAGGAAATAGCGGTTGTGAAACAGACAACCAAAACAACCGCTGCAACCCTAAAACCCGGCAATACCAAAAAAACCACAAAAACCAAGGGTCAAATCGTTATAGGAGATGACTTTGAAATGTCTTATCAGCTGGCCAAATGCTGCAATCCCCTCCCCGGCGATCCTATTTTCGGCTTTATTACCGTAGGTGAAGGCGTTAAAATACACCGAACCTCCTGCCCCAATGCGCAACGACTGATGAGTCAGTACGGCTACAGAATCATTGCCGCCTCTTGGCGAAGTGACGGATATGAAAAACCGTTTGAAGCCATTCTTTCTGTTAGCGGTATTGATGATGTGGGAATCGTAAGTAAAATTACCGACATCATTTCAAAGGATATGGAGGTCAATATGCGTAGCATTAATATCAAGGCAAATGAGGCTGAAGGCACCTTCGAAGGCCGGCTGGAGGTGTTTCTGCACAGCAAGGCACACCTGGATTTACTGATGGAAAAAATTCAGGGCACACACCAGTATATTCAGGTAACCCGCCTGGATGCCTGACGTTTAATATACGCATTTTTTTCGATAAAAACAAATTTTACGGATAGTATTTTTTCTTATATTTGAAT
>JBEDNI010000061.1:0-8887 GCA_041170685.1 Bacteroidota bacterium
AAACCAATACTTTCAAACTGAAAGAGCAAACTGCCATTAAGAAAAACTAGCGCTGCTGGCTTACTAATTCTCCCCCACATATTCCCGGGGCACCCTGGCAGAAATGCCCGTCAAAATTTCATACGGAATGGTATCAGCACATACTGCCATAGCTGCAACGCTGTTATCCGCCCCAAATACGATGACGTTGTCGCCTTCGCGGCAATCAATTCCGGTCACATCCACCATGCACATATCCATGCACACACTGCCCACAATCGGCGCTTTTTGGCCGTTTACCAGCACATGCCATTTGCCGTTGCCCAAACTGCGGCGCAATCCGTCGGCATAACCCACAGGGAGGGTAGCTATCGTGCGCGCTGTATCGGCTACCGACCGACGGCCGTACCCAACACCCTCTCCGGGCTGTAGCGTATGCAACTGAGAAATGCTGCTGTACAGCGTGGTTACCGGCTTCAAATCAGCTTCTGCAACATTGCGCGGATCCACCCCGTACAATCCCACTCCCAGACGCACCATATCCATGCTGTACTCCGCAAAACGCAATATACCGCCGGTATTCAGGGCGTGGCGAATCGGGGCATACCCCAGCTGTCTTTCAAAAGCATTGGCGGCTTCTGTAAACTGTTCAATCTGCGTTTGGGTAAAATCATCCTGCGCAGGGTCTTCCGATGCCGCCAGATGGGTAAATACCGATGCAATACGAATGTTGGCAGGAATAACGGTGGGCAGATCTTTCAATGTGTCAGGCGTAAAACCCAGACGGTGCATGCCGGTATCAACCTCCAGATGAACTGCCATTTCCCTATAGCCGGAAATGGCTGCCATGGCCTCCAGGCCGGCCATGTCAAAAACAACGGGCTCCAGGTTATACTCCAGTCGGCTTGCCATGTCTTCCGCACCCGTGTTCATCACCATAATAGGAACACGAATCCCGGCATCACGCAAAGCCACACCCTCATCGGCAAAGGCAACTGCCAGATAATCTACCCCCATAAACTGCAGGGTACGGGCCACTTCAAAACTACCACTGCCATATCCAAAAGCTTTCACCATGGCCATCATGCGGGTTTTGGGTGAAACGGCATTTCTAAAATACCGATAGTTATGGCGCAATGCTTCCAGGTCTATCTGCAGATACGTTTTGTGCAACTGCTTCTTCAGTAAGGCATGTATTTTCTCAAAACCAAAACGTCTGGATCCCTTGATTAGTATGGCATTTCCCAGAAGCTGTTCCAAACTACCCGACCGAATTAATGCATCCGTATCGGGGAAAAACTCGGGATTGAGATCCTTAAACTGAGCCGCATAATCCGACAATACCGTACCCACCAAAATCAAACGCTTTACTCTCTTTTGTAGTAAAATACCCGATATTTGAGTAGAAAGACGCATTTTATCCGGATCGCTTTGATCCATATCGCTGAGGATAACACAAGCCGGTTTATCCGGCTGCTGACGCACCATAAAATCGAGGGCTACCTGCAAACTGTCGGGATCATTGCTGTAACTGTCATTCACCAGGTAATTGCCGTTTCTGCCTTCTGTGAAAGCCAGCCGGTTTTCCAGGGCATGTAAATGCCTGAATTGCTCAAGGTGGGAGGCATCCCAGCGTTCAAGGGCGGCCAGTGCACAGAGACAGGTCATGGCATTTTCTACCGCTGCCTGATCGGTAAACGGTATTTCCAGCTGATGTTCGGTACCGCGGTGAAGAAAATTGATTTGTGTAAAACCCTGCCCGTAACCCTCCTCCAGCATTCGATATGCATTGCCTTCCGTCCTGCCCCAGGAAATAAATTTTGTCATAGGCTGCTTAACTTTTAATGCATTGACAGCCTCCTTCATCTCAGGAGAATCCCCGGGAAAAACAACCACATCGGCATCTTTAAATAGCAGGGCTTTTTCATGGGCTTTTTGATTGCGACTATCAAAACCTTCATCGTGGGCACTCCCTAAGTGCGTGCAAATGGCCAGATTGGGCTTTATCATTTGCCACAGGCGCTCCATTTCCAGGGGTTTGGAAATACCGGCTTCAATGATGGCCATTTTATGCCAGGGCTCTATGCCTAGGAGGGAAATGGCCACCCCAATCTGCGAATTAAAACTTCTGGGGCTTCGGCAGGCATGAAACTCTTCCCCCAGCAACTGATGCAGCCATTCTTTCACAATGGTTTTTCCATTACTGCCGGTAACACCGATTACAGGGCCTGTGAATCGGCTGCGATGGTGGGCCGCCAGCTGTTGCAGGGCAGACAAAACATCTGAAACCCGCAGGACGTTACACTCCGGCAACACCGAAACATCGCAATCCATCGGTACTATAAAACTGCATACCCCCTGATTGGCAGCAGCTTGAACAAATTCAGCACCTTGTCGGTGCGAACCGGGCAATGCAAAAAACAGGGTTTGCGCAGGATTCCCAATTCTACGGCTATCATAGGCAGGCTGGGTCAACACATCATTCGTGCGTGCATTGATGGCCTGCCCTTCCAGAATTGCGGTGATTTCCTGCCAGCTATAATGCATGTTTCAGTATTACCCGCCAAGGTTCATTTCGGCACCATCGCCAATGTTCATACTCTGAACCGCACCGGTGAGACTGGCATCAGAACCAATAAGTGAATTTTCAAGAATGGCAGTCTGTATCTGCGCATTCTGCCCTATGATGCTATTTTTTACCACTGAACGTGAAATATCGGCATGTTCTCCGATACTCACATCAGGACCGATGATGCTGTTTTCAATTTTCGCAGAAGCCGATATAAAGACCGGCGGAATGATGATATTATTTTTTAGGATTTCGTCCGGAACCACCGGATGCCCTTGTCGGCGAAGCAGGTTGCGGTTGGTTTGAAGAATAATTTCTTTTTTACCGCAATCAAACCAATTTTCCACGGCAAAGGTGCGCAGGGCCACCCCTTTTTCCAGCATGCACTGCAGAGCATCGGTCAGGTGAAACTCATTTTGGGTGCGAATATCGTGGGTGATATTGTACTCCAGGCACTCTTTCAGCATGGCTGTTTCCCTAATAAAATATAGACCAACCAGTGCCAGGTTACTTTTGGGGATGGCAGGTTTTTCTACCAGCCGGCGTATGCTGCCGTCTTCATTGAGTTCTGCTACGCCAAATTTTCTGGGATCCTCAACCTTCTTAACCCCCAGACTGCTCACAGACTGCGCCAGCACGGATTTTAAATCGGTTTCAAAAATGGTATCTCCCAGCACAATCAGCACAGGTTCATCATCCTGCACCTCATTTCTTGCAAGCCAAATGGCATGACCTGTACCTTTTCCCAGTGTCTGTATGACAAATGTTGCGCTGTAGCCACCGTAATGATCTGCGATGAATTGTTCAATTTTATCACCCAGGTGACCGATGATAAACACAAATTCACTTATTCCGGCTTCTATCAAGGTATCCATGATATGGCCCAGGATGGGCTTACCGGCCACAGGTATTAAACTCTTGGGTTGAGTGGTGGTATGGGGTTTTAGCCTGCTGCCTATGCCGGCTACCGGGATAATGGCTTTCATGATGCTTTGCACAAAGTTACAACACGGCGCGATTATCCGATATTTCCCATTTCACACATAATATTTTGTGTGTGTTTTCCTGCACAGGTGCCATGGCCGACCTCCGGATATCCGGCACACCTAAAATGCCACCTGCATCTGCAAAAACAGGGTAAGTATCCTTCTCAGAAACTGCTATGTGTGCATTCACCAGCAAGTCACTGATTTTCTTGCTGCCCTGCATACCAAACGGTTGCATTCTCTCCCCTTTTAAACGACTTCGTAAGGTTAACGGAAATTTCAGACTGTCCAAATCAAAAAACCAGGTATTTTCTGCTGAAAGGGAAATTTCTTCGGGCCGCAGAATTTGCAATGACAGTAAAAATTTACCCGCCTGAACACATACCGGCAATTCCATGGGATCGGAAATATGGGTCTCTTCTATGCTTTGTAGGGCAGGCTTCCCCACCCAAATCCCCGCGTTTCTTACTTCAGCCATCCAGCCATGAAAATAAAAGCGGCTTCCCGTAGCGGCCAACAGTAACTTTTGCAATTCAACCGGATGCATTCCCATACTTTTCAGGTATTTCATCAGAGCAGGCATATCATGGGTATTCAGCATCCTGCCATCGCCTACCACAGGAAACTGCTGTAACCATTGATGATTTTGGTCCAGTTCCTTATGCCGCAGCGCACTCAGCGATTTACTAAGCTCGGCAAATTCACTTTCTGCCTCCGGAAAGGCGGCCCTTATCAATGGCAAAATGCGGTGTCTTACTTTATTTCGGAGGTAATCGGTTTTTTGGTTGCTGCTGTCTTCTCTCCAGTCCAGCCCTTCCGATGTCAACCACTGTCTGATTTCAGCCGCATCGGCAAACAGCATGGGTCTGAAAATATAATCTCGCTTTAGTGGGATGCCCTGCCAGGCCGAGGGGCTATTACGCATCAGGTAAATAAACAGATGCTCCAGGTTGTCGGTGCGCTGGTGTGCCGTGCAAACTGTGGTAACCTCAGCATTCATCAACTGTTTAAAAAAACTGTATCGCAGTCGTCGGGCCGCCATCTGCACCGATTCGCCAAACAACTGCGCCTCCATTAGAGTATCGGGTCTGGCAACGTGCAAAGGCACATTCCATGTAACACTCAGCGACCGCACAAATTCTTCATCCCCCTGGCTCTCTTCACCCCGTAAACCATAGTTTACATGGGCAATCTCAAAGGGATAACCCGATTGGTAAAATAAATGTCCCATGGCCACGGAATCGGCTCCTCCACTCATGGCAAGCAGCGTTTTTCCCGCAATTATTTCAGGTGCGTTCTCTTCAACAAAACTTTGAAACCGATTTAGCACGTTATTTGCAAAGTAATTCCAAAAATACGGATGTACAAGACCCGGGGGCTGTTGTTTTTTATGATTGTTCTCAACCTAAACCGGTTGCAGGCGCAGGAAATCATGCTAAAAGCAGACCGCATGAAAGGGGAAAAACGTAGAGGTGAGAACTACCAGATCCTGCGTGGTAGTGTTATGTTTGAGCAAAGCGGGAGTGTTGTAACCTGTGACGAAGCCGAATACAATACCGCAAAAGAAGAACTGGAAGGATTCGGAAACGTCCGCATCGTAGGTTCCGAAGGGGCTGTAGTTACCGGAAATCGGCTGTTTTTTGACAACAAAAACAAAACCGCGCGGGTGGATGGCAATGTGGTACTGCGAGATAAAAAAATGGTGCTCACCACTCCCTGGATTATTTACCATACCGATACCCGGATCGGATATTACGGAGCCGGCGGAAAAATTGTGGATGATGAACTCACCCTCAGCAGCCGCACCGGCAGCTATAACCCTACCCTTTCCATGCTGTATTTCCGCTACAATGTGGTCCTAACCCACCCGGACTATACCGTAAAAACGGACACCTTGCAGTACAGCAACCGAACCGGCAATGCCTGGTTTTTCAATTTCACCGAAATACAAAGCGATGAAAACACCATCCTTTGCAACTACGGAAATTACAACACCCAAACCGGACAAAGTTATTTTACCCGTAATGCCGCACTCATCAACAAAGAAAACACCCTCAGAGCCGACACGCTGAGTTACAACCGCAACACGGGAATAGGCCATGCTAACGGACGTTTGTGGGTAAAGGATACCGCCCAGAACATCAGCATTTTTGGCAGCAAGGGATATTACGATAAAAACCGCAAATACACCCGGGTGATGGGAAATACCCTAGCGAAAAAAATGGAAAAGAATGGCGACAGCTTAATGTTGATGGCCGACACATTTGTATACGTTTCTGACACCACCACTCAAAAGCGTTATCTCCATGCTTTTCACCATACTTCCTTATGGAGAGCGGATTTTAGCGGAACAGCCGATAGTCTGACCTACCAGGCTGATGACAGCGTTTTCAACCTGTATGGAAAACCGGTGTTATGGAATGAAAACACCCGATTAAACGCCGACACCATGCGCATATTCATTGCCGGCAGCCGCATTAAATACATGGAAATGCGTCAACATTCATTCATAGCCCTGCAGGAAGACACCGGACACTACAGCCAGATATCAGGCAAGGATATGGACAATTATTTTACCGAGGATAATAAGCTAAAAAGCGTGAGGGTAAAAGGTGAGGGCAGAAGCGTTTATTACATCAAGGAAAAAGATTCTGCGGTAACCTCTGCCAATTCCGTTCAATATACAAACATGCAAATAGAGCTGGACAGCAACCGGGTTGCGGGTGTTCGTTTCTATGGAAATCCTTCCGGCACATTGTTTCCCCTGGCCGATTTCCCTGCGGAACAACAAATTCTGCCCGGCTTTGTCTGGGACGAAAAAAACCGCCCGGACGCTTCAGCTTTCAAACCACCATTTCCCGTACCGCCATTGCCTGCAAAGCATAGCAGCGAAAATCCAGTGCAAAAAAATACGGGTCGCAAAAAGGGTAAAGGATAATTCTGTCGGATTTTGTAAAAATTTCAACCGAAATTTATAACCAAAAGTGCCAATCAGACGTTCTTTTGCAATACCTAATGCGCATTGTAGTTCTTTTGCTCACTTTTTTATCGGTTTTTACCGGCAATGCCCAATATTTTACGGTCAGCGGATTTGTGGCTGACAGTACTAAGGCCCCCATACCGGATGTGAGTATCTTCATCACCAATGGATCTATGGTTGGCACCACAGATGGTTCCGGTTTTTACCGGTTTTCTCTCAGGGCCGGGGAATATGAGCTGGTCTACAACCATCCCAATTATCAGCGGATTAGCTTTAAAGTGGTTTTGGATAAAAAAGACGACACACTCAATGTGATTTTGCCTGAACTGGCAAAATCCGTCGGCGAAATTCAGATTACCAGAAAATGGACCGATCCCGGACCGGACATGATGCGAAAAGCCATTGCCCGGCGTGACTTTTGGGCAACCCGAATTCCCTCAAGCAACGCAGAAGTATACATCAGGGCATTTGAAGAATACAATCCGCCTAAGAAGAAAGAGAAGGATAAAATCTGGCTGGAACCCGACAGTACCAAAGACGGCAAAAAAAAGAAGAAAAACACCGAAGAGGAACCCAACATCAACATGGCTGAAGTACTGATGCAGCGGGATTTTCAGCCCCCCGGAAAAATCAAGGAAATCCGCAACGGTGTTAAGAAAATCGGGGACGTATCCGGACTTTTCTTTCTAAGCACCACCGAAGGAGAATTTAATTATTATCAAAATCTTGTGAGGGTGAGAGGATTGGGCGATATGCCTGTAATGTCGCCGTTGTCCGGAACTGCGCTGCTGGCCTATAAATTTCAATTTTTAGGCAGCTATAAAAGTGATGATGGGCAGCGAATTTTAAAAATTAAAATGTCGCCAAGATCCATCTCCAATTCCGTTTTTTCGGGTGAAATTCATCTGGTAGATACCCTGTTTTACATTTACCGTACCGAACTAAACTATCCGTCAAACCAGCTCATTGAATACGATAAATTTACCATCAGGCAGGAATTTCACCTGACCGCTGATACCTGGCTGACCCTTGAAAAGCAACGTTTTGACTACCACGCCATGGCCGGTAAAGGAAAGTTTAGCGGTTACACCCTGGTAAAGTATGACAAATACGACCTCAATAAAACCTTCCCTAAAAATCATTTCGGACCTGAGGTAAGTGCGGTCACAGACAGCGCCTACGAGAGAGATAGTGTCTTCTGGAGCCAAAAACGAACCACGCCACTCAACAATACCGAAATTCGGTTCATCACCCGCAAAGACAGCATCAAACGGGTGCAAAACAGCAAGGTATACCTGGATAGCATTGAAAAAGACAAAAACAAAGTCACTTTCGCCAAATTATTTTTCAAGGGGCAGGAATATCAAAACCGTGAAAAGGGCTACTACATGGATTTTCAACCCCTCATTTTTATTGCCCAGCCGTGGTTTCCCGGTGGCACAAGAATCACCCTGTGGAATACATTTGAGCGCCGTTTTAAGAACAAGCGCGATATCCGGTTTATTGAGAATTTATCGTATGGAATTAACAACAAAGACATCCGTGGCACCGTGATTTTCACCACAACCTTCGACCCATTTCATCGCGGTGTTTTTTCTGCCACGGCCGGAAGAGATTTTAATTTCATCAATCCCAATGCGGCATTCCTGGATCTGGCTCGCAGGGGCAACTTTTACCAGAACAGCCATGCAGATGTATATGTAAGAAGAGAACTGATTAATGGCCTGTATCTGAGGGTTCAGGCAGAATATTCCGAACGGAAAGACATTAGCAACTTCACCTTTGATGGATTCGCAGATAGTTTGTTTGAAGACAATTCCCCCACTTCATTCAGGACCAACACTGCATTTTTTGGCAATTTCACCCTCAGTTATACCCCATTTCAAAAGTACATTCGGGAGCCACGGCAAAAAGTAATACTAGGCAGCAGATGGCCTACCTTCAGCATCAATCTCAATCATGCATTACCGGGCGTGTTGGGCTCCAATATTGATTACAGCTACCTTGAATACCGAATAGAGCAGGAATTCCCCCTGGGCCTGCTGGGGCGAAGTGAATACAGGGTAGTGAGCGGCAGTTTTCTGCGTAGAAGAAACCTCAGTCCTGTTGACTTTCGATACCAACGACGGGGTGATCCCAGCATATTCACACCCCCTATGTATGCTTTCCAGACCCTGGATTCTACTTTTGTAACCTACAAACCCTTTCTGGAGGCCCATTACCGCCACCATTTCAATGGTTCGCTGATTAATAAAATACCCTTCATGCGCCTGCTGAAACTGCGAGAGTCTGCCGGAGCCAATTTGCTGTATGCACCGGAAAGACGCAACATGCTGTTTTATGAAATGTATGCCGGGGTGGATAAACTGGTTC
>JBEDNI010000062.1:0-8795 GCA_041170685.1 Bacteroidota bacterium
AAAAAGTGAGGGGATACTATCCTTGCTAAACAGTTTGGCTCCACATTGGGTGTCGTATACTTTCAGCTGCAGGATGATTGAGGTAAATGTTGCAAAGACTCTGCCCAGATAATGTCGCATCATTTTTCGGTCAATGTTGCTACCCATACGTGAAATACGGCTTCCCATAATGATGTGGTGTCGCAAATTGCCACCGGAAAATGCGGAAAACCAGTTTAATTCGGATAAAGGTGTGCTCATATCGGCATCCCAAAACCCAAAATATTCAACATCCAACTGTGCGAAGGCATGTAATATTCCGGAACGTACTGCCTCCGCTTTTCCGGAATTTTTTGGCATATTAAATGCCACAAACTGATGGGGAAGGGTATTCTCCAGGGATTTCAATACACTCAAGGTTTGGTCAGTGCTTCCATCATTCACACCCAACATAGAAACATGCGGATGTTGTTTTAAGAAAGCCTCTATATCAGCCACAGGCAATCTGTGTTCTTCATTGAAACAGGGTATGATCAGGCAGATTTTTTGCAACTGTAGAAAGCAATGCAATGTTACAAATTATAATTCAAACCACGTGTGTCAATTTTAGTTGGGTAAAAGCCCGATAATCTTTAATGCGGAAACACTATCTTTGCAGCTGCGTTGCCCGGGTGGCGGAATAGGTAGACGCGCAGGACTTAAAATCCTGTTGTCAGTAATGGCAGTACGGGTTCGATTCCCGTCCCGGGCACAAATAAGCCATGTCAATCATGGCTTATTTTTTAAGGTTGTCTACCCGATATTGATTCATTGCCGAATTTACCAAACGCTGATGAATATGATGGCAACACCGTCGTAACTTTGCTGCATGTTGCGTAAAATACTGGTTTTACTATTTTTTGTATCGGTTGTTTTATCCTGCCAACAGGAAAATCAGGGCCGTTATATTTCCGAAAATGATACAACTTTCAGCAAGGACATTCGTGATGTTTCGGCCAAAATTAACAAAGACCCACTCAATGCTGAATTATATTACAAAAGAGGCAATTCTTTTTATTACCAAAAGCTGCTAAATGACGCCATTATTGATTTTGAAACTGCGATTAAGCTAGACAGTAACAATGCACTGTATCATTTCCGGCTGGGTGAAACATTCCTCATGCAGGATTCGGCTAATCCCATCAAAACGCTTCATCATTTGCAAAAGGCTACAGAATTAAAGAGAGATTTTTTTGAAGCCGAATTTGCCCTGGCCAAGCTATTTCTGTACAGGCAGAATTACGACAAAGCCATTAAGGCATTTGAGAAACTGGAGTCGCAGACCGATTATGCAGATAAGGCCATTTTTTACAAGGGAATGGGTTATAAAGAACAAAAAGATACGCTCCGAGCCATGCAGCATTTTGAAAAGGTTTTGCAAATCAATCCGCAGTATTATGATGCGGTGATGCAGATTGCCTCGATGTATGCAGGCAGGGGAGATGATCTGGCGCTTCAATATTACGACAGGGCAATGGCCATTAATGAAGCATCCGATGAAGCTTGCTATGGCAAAGGTTATTTTTATCAGCAATTGGGGGAATATGATAAAGCCGTGGCCATGTATGACAAGGCACGTCTCATCAATACGTCTCACAAACTGGCCCTATACAATTCTGCTTTTATTGCCTTGTTTCAGCGCAAATTTGGAAAATGCATCGATTTATGCAATACCTACATAGAAATGGATGATAACAATGCCAATGCATTTGCTTTGCGTGGCGCGGCGTATGAAAAATCAGGCAATAAAAAAGCGGCGTTGCAAGATTACAACGCCGCTTTGGCTATCGATCCGAACAATCTGCCTGCAAAAACCGGCAAACAAATTGTTTCAAAAATTTAATTACGGGTGAGAACCACTTTCTGAAAGTGTTGTTCAGTTCCGTTTACAATTCTCCAGAATACAAGCTGGGTATTGCTTTTTGATACCAGATCCCAAACATTTCCATCAAAAAATTCTATTTGTACCGCATTGTCTGAAGCCATGGAATAATCTACTTCATAGTCTGTTGGGTAGCATTTATTGCCGTTTTCTTTCACCAGATATTTGGTGTTGCTGAAGAAGCTGTACACATCATCTTTCATGCAAGCGTCCATTTCATCGGTCCACTTGGTGTCGTTTTCGGCACTGTCTGCCCATGCAGTAAACTTCCAGTCCTGCATCATTAATATCTGTCTGTTGGTTTTGCCGGCAATATCCGGATAAACTTTGTCATTGGAGTTTGTTTTCTTTGAGCAGGCAACTGCCAATACCAGCAGGCACGCTGAAAGCAGGAAGAGGGTCTTTTTCATTTCTATTTTCTATTTGGTTAGATTGCGAATATACATATTCTTTAAGCTTCTCTCAAATCATTAATAACTTCTGCTGCCATTCTGAGCCCAAAAAGTGCCGGCATAAATGAAATGGTGCCATAAAATGATTTCTTAAAATTTGAGCCGTCTGTGAGCTTGAGGCTGTTTTTATACAGAGGTCCATAATTGTAAACAACTTTAAATCCTTTGTAAATACCTTGCCTGTGTAATCTTTTTCGGACCAGTCTGGCAAAAGGGCAGTTATAAGATTCGCTAACGTCTCCTACGGTTACTGCTGATGCGTCGGTTTTACCTCCGGCTCCCATACTGCTGATAAAACGCTGTTTGTTTTCAACGCAACTTCGAATCAGGTACACTTTTGGCGAAATGCTGTCAATACAATCCATTACATAATCAAAACGATTTTGGTTTATCATCTCCAGCGTGTCTTCGGGTCGCTGAAAGGTATCTATTACTGTGAGATTAAGCTGTGGATTAATATCAAGCATACGCTGTGCCATCACCGCAGCTTTGGATAGCCCGACAGTGCTGCTGAGGGCTGGCAATTGTCTGTTTTTATTGGTGACGTCCACTATATCGCCATCCACAATGGTAATATTGCCTATTCCGGCCCGGCAAATAAATTCAGCGGCATAGCTGCCTACACCACCCAAACCCACAATCAGAACGCTACTTTTGTTTAAACGTTTAAGTTCATCTTCACCAATCAATAGCTGTGTTCTTTCCAGCCAGGACAAGTCAATCATTTTGCAAAGTTAGCTTTCAATTTCACTATTTTTGAACGATGCCAAATAAACAAAAGACCTTTTTTGGGTTGTTTTTTACAGTCGCAATCATACTGTTTTGCTTGACTATTGTGCTTTTTAGAGGGTATTGGTGGAAGACATTGGCTGATGGCCCGGTGGGCGAATATTACGGTAAACAGGCGGTTATAGATAATTACGGTTCAGAGTTTAAAAAACTGGGCAAGCAATTTGATATTGCCCCTGAATATCTGGCTGCACTATGCATGCTGGAAACGGGTGGAAGAAAACCGGCAGGGTCCAGGTACGAAAAGCATGTATATGCCCGATTGAGGTTAGTGAAAATGGGGTTAAAGAGGAGGTATGAACATGTGGGGCAAAGTGATATAAAGGATGCAGAGGATGAGGCCCTTCAAAATTTAGCTACCAGCTGGGGCCCTTTTCAGTTGATGGGTTATAAATGTTTGCTTTATAATATCTACGTAAAAGATTTACGCAATGAAAATGGGACCTATTGGGGTGTAAAATGGATCCACGAGGCCTATGGTAAGATGTTGAAAAAAGGAGACTACAAAAATGCCTTTCATTACCATAACACAGGAAGAACGATACCTGCCAACGGTATCAGCAAAACCCATGATCCTGAATATGTTAAGAAAGGAATTGAATTTATGAACTATTTTAGGGAGAAATTGTAATAACCGTGTAAAAACCCAATAGCGATTCGCAGTAAGGGAATGTTTTTAACCGAAATTTGCTTCCATGCCTAAAGTTATATGCTTTTGCCTAATTCTCATATACGGTGGTTTTCATGCTGCCGCACAACATGAAATAGCAATGCCTTCCCGTGCATCACTCTCACCGATGGCGGCTCTTTTCTTAGAAGAAGGTCCGGGCAGATTGTTTCCGGCAGATCATGAGGGTAAACATTGGGTTACGGTTCAATGGAAAAATAATGATTGCGTTATACCCAATACCGGAAGTAGTTATGGAAGTATACAGTTCTTAAAAATTGGTTATCATGATTTTAAGAAAATTATTTCTAATCCATGTATTGTTTATTGTGATGTTTCCGGAAGGCTGAATGCTCCCCGATTGCTCAACGACACCGCCAGGATTCACAGCAGGGTTGATCAGGTTCATGACGGTGCTAACCACGGGTTGCCGTCTGCTTTTAAAGGTAAAAATGTAGTGGTTGGGGTCGTGGATGTGGGCTTTCAAACCAATCATCCTACGTTTTACAATGCAGATGGTACCCAGTATCGCGTAAAGAAATTCTGGCATCAGGGAAATAATAGCGGCACGGCGCCCGGCGGTTTTAACTATGGAACCGAATATAACATAGCCTCAGCTATTCAATCGGCAATTGACGATGATGGTACGCATGGAACGCATGTAGCGGGAATAGCGTCAGGCTCCGGATTCACTACACCTCAGTTAAAATTTCGGGGCATGGCACCAGAGTCGGATATGGTTTTTGTGACCATAAAATACGCCAATGACACACTCAGAGGCAGCGCACTGGGAGATTATGTGGTGGCCAATCCCACTATCATTGATGCCTATCGTTACATCTTCAATTATGCGGCGGCGATGAAAAAACCGGCGGTAACCAACCTGAGTTGGGGCATGCATACGGGTCCTCATGACGGAACATCCATATTCGACAAGGCAGTGGAAACATTGTCAGGAAATGGAAAAATTATCGTGGGCGCCAATGGTAATGACGCCGGAAATCAGATGCATGTATCAGCTACGCTTAATGGAGATACAGCTTACACATTTGCCATAGACCGAAACCGAAATGACTATCCGTCAGAGAGCGTTTATTGCGATTTCTGGGGTGCAAAAGATGAGGATCTGGGGCTCAATGTTTCTTTATTCGACACCTTGGGTAATAAGCTGTTGCAAGAACCATTTATTTATGCCTCTACAGGGGCTGTAATACATCAAAAAGTCTCTTTTGGCACAGATACGTTAACATATGTGATTTCTTGCCAGAAAAGCTATGTAAACAACGAAAAACCCAACATTCTTTTAATGGCAACATCATCAAATTCAGCCAAATGCAGAATTCGGGTGGGTTTAACCGGCAGGGGCGAAGTGCATGGATGGAACAGTGGTCAGATATACCGATGGACCAGCGGATCATTTCTGGATAAGGTAAGAGGAAATGATTACTCCGGAAAATACCTGGCAGGAACCTCTGCAGGTAGCATGGGCGAAAATGGGGGCACGGGCAGACAGACACTTTCAGTGGGTTCCTATGTAAATCGGAATAACTGGATAGATTTTTCGGGAAAATACAGGGCTCAAAACTGGTTAAAGGTCGGTGAGATATCAGGATTTAGCAGCAGGGGGCCTACTCCGGACGGCAGAATGAAGCCCGATATCGGAGCTCCGGGACAAATGGTGGCATCTGCTGTTCATAACCGTCAGTTTGCACCCTGGATGGCTGAAAACACCCTATATCAAAGTCAGTTTAACAGTGAAACCCAATACTGGACCATGTTCAGCGGTACCAGTATGGCAGCACCCCATGCCGCCGGTATTGTCGCCCTGATGCTGGAAGCGAATCCCTCACTTAATCTGAACGAAATCAAACAAATTTTGGGTGTCACCGCAATCAGGGATGACCTTACAGGTACCGACAGCAATAATAACTTCGGATATGGCCGCATCAATGCCCTGGATGCTGTAAAAATGGCTTCCGCTACGAATCATGTGCATTTAAGAAACATATCAGAAATCGAATTTGTGCTTTATCCTGTGCCGACCGGCAATTCCATCAATATTCGCAAAAAATCAGGAGGCCATGCTTCAATACTGCTAACGCTGAAAGATCTGCAGGGCAGGAGTGTCATGAACAAAACACTTATGCCGGTACAAAATGGATTTTATAAGTCATACCTGACCGGTTTGAGTCAGGGATTGTATCAGTATGAGATTACGGAAGGAAATGCCGTACAGAAGGGGCAAATTATAATTCAGTATCCATAGTCCCGGCAATATAATCAAGGTATGATTTGATGTGCCGATCTTTTTTAGAAGGATAGATATCTTCAATGGTAACCATAATGCCGGTTTCTTCTACATCGCCAAAATGATGATTGATGGCTGTACCGAATGTTCGCATGCTAGGGCTAAGATTCATGTAAGAATTAAATAGAGGAGGGATGTTTTCTCCAAGCTCTCTGACATGCTGATTCAATAATCGGTGACCATCTTTGTAAGTGAGTCCTGATAGTTGACTTAAAAATTCTGCACAATCTGTTTCAGGCACAATGGCATTGGGTATATCTACCAAATGCTCAGTATCGGGAAAATAATGATGCATAAAGCCAAGTATCATATCTCGGGCATGGCGGTTAAAGTGGGTATACATAGTTACTTTACCGAAAAAATAGCGAACATTTGGATAGCGCACAACCAACGCACCCAGGCCATCCCAAAGGTTGTCCAGTGAAAAGAGTCCCTTACGGTTTTCAGCACTTGGCTGATACTGGGGCTGAACAAAACTTCTCCCCAGTTCTATGGTGTGGGGAAAATAGTCATTGATTAGCCTTTCGCTAAATTCAAATATTTCAGTGGTGCTTAAATGAAAAGAACCATCGGATTTTACTGAATCTGAGCAAATCTGAAAACGATAACCGCCAACAATTTCATTATCAGCAGGATTCCATACAATCAGCTGTTTGTAGGGCTGTTCACCTAAATCAAATTCATCAATATCGGTAGACTTGCCGCTGCCTCCGCCGGCTTCCCTGAAGCTCCACTCACGAAGTCGCCCAACCTCTGCCATTAAGGACGGTTTTGAATTTCCGTCAAAAATGTAGATTTGATTGCCAATGTTGTGGGTCGGCCTGATAAAAATATCCGGAGTAAGTTCTTCCAACAAACTTTCTACAGGTACTTTTGGAATGATTGGCGTCATGTTGTTTGCAAGTTTAAGAAAGAATCATCAAAAGGTTATCCCTTATCGGTAATAAAGGTTTCAAAATCTACGGCATGGTCTCTAAGCGTATAGACATACGATTTCAGCAACTGGGCCCATTCGTGATGGCTATGTCGGCTGTCAAAGGTGGTCCAGGGTATGGGTCTTCCATATCTTACATGGATATTCTTGTTTTTTTGTTTAAACATTTCATCGGGAAGATAAAACATCTCCAGATTGGCTTTTAGTCCAATTCGCTTTCTGAGATTGGCCAGATTGTAAAACCAATTTGAATTTTTACCGGTTACATGCACCGGAATTACTGGTTTTTGATATTTGATTGCCCTGCTGATAAAGGCTTTATTCCACGTTAAGTCTTGAATTACGCCCTTTACTTTTCTTGAACATAATCCCGCCGGAAAAATCAACACAAGCCGATCAGAGGCATACATCTCCTCAATTTTCTTTAACTGATCACGTCCTTTTGTGCCGGTCTTGTTAACTCCAATAAATACGTCATTGAATTGGGGTAAATTCAATAAAACATCATTAACAATGAATGCGATATCCTGCCGGGTTCTGGCAGTCTGACAGAGCAAAATCATTCCGTCCATTCCCCCAAGCGGATGATTGGCTGCCACAATGGCGCCCCCCTCGGTGGGCAAGTGTTCATGGCCATCGCTGTCGTGCTGCACTCCAAATGCGTGTAAAATATTACAGGCAAACGAAATGCCCGTTGTTGCCTTTTCATTTTTAAGAAATTCGTTGATTTCATCCTGATGCAGTGTTTTTTTAATCCAGCGAAAAATAAATCCGGGCATTAACCTTGCAAGTCTCGGGTTTTTATCTTGGAAGATCTTTTCAACATCTATTTGCACAGGTGCATTCATCTATTTGCAATGATAGGCAATTGTGGTAATTTATTACCAATAAATGGGACGAAAGGTTACGCTGTTTTTACCCGTAAACTCTAAAACGGGTAAAGGCAACCGAACTTTATCCGTAATATTTGCCAATATTCGAACCGCTTTTTTGGGATGTTTTTTAAGATAGCCGAATGAGAGGCTTGGCCCAATATAATATTGTCTGTTTCTGCTAATATTGCTATAGTCTTGAATTCGGCCATCCGATTCTCTCCAGATATTGTCATCACCACCCAGTAACCCATCTGCGCCATAGCCAAAATTAATGCCCAGCCATCGAGGCCAGAAACCCGGGCGCACCCTCATGCGCTCCGGATTGAAATCTAACCAATAAGTCTGTCCGTTATAATCTTTCAGCATCCGGGTTGGGGTATTAGAGCCCAGCATATCCGGCCTGATCGTGGCAAAGGGAGAAAGTCGAAATGTAAATCTAACGGGAATTCGGGTATTGCCCCAATGCCAGTTTTGAATTCCGGCAAACAAACTACCGGCAGCGTTGGCAACAATGTCTCCTGAACTGGCACCCCAATGGTTGCTTTTTCCGTCAAAATACTCAATGGGCATCTGGAAGGCAAGGCTAAACCCCATTCCCAGCAAAGCACTTTTTTTTCGGTTGTACCCGCTATAGCGAAAAGCAGCTGATGCCGCGGCTGCAGAAAAATAAGCACCAAAAACATGACCTGCTTTATCCATTTGGAGCCAACTTTTGTTGTCATTTACCCAATGAAAAGAATGCCGCGTTTCCTTGCTATACCATGTCTTGTAGAGAAGTGCATGGGTGCCCACAGTAAGCGTTGAAAGGCCAATCCATGCATTTCTTCTTCTATTTTTAAAATGAAAATTTGTATCCTGAGAACATAAACT
>JBEDNI010000063.1:0-8794 GCA_041170685.1 Bacteroidota bacterium
AACCCTGATTTCGCAGTTTTTTGGCCTGTGACATTTTTATTCTGCCATAAGGCGGCCTGAACAAGTTTCCGGGAAGTTGTGCGGTGGCTTTCTTTACATTATCCATGTACTTGGCATCCGTATTTTTCCATCCTTTCAGGTGATTGTGGGTATGGTTGCCTGTTTTGTGGCCATTTTCTACAATCAATCTTATAATATCCGGATACTTTTCGGCATTTTCTCCTACACAAAAAAAAGTAGCTTTCGCTTCATATTCTGCCAGTTTTTGGATCGCCCAAGGCGTTATTTCGGGATGAGGGCCATCATCGAAGGTCAGGTATACGGCCTTTTCCCCTTTATTTTCTCTCCATCTCCAATTTGGAAAAAGTAATGGTAAAATTCCGGGAATCCTGAAAATGTGCATCAACAAGGCAAAATGAACGCTTTTTTATAAATATTCCAAATGTGCCAATGCTTAATTTTGCAGCATGGCTGAAAAGGTTACATTGGTGGGTGGAGGTCTTTCAGGAGGCTTGCTCTCTGTTTTTCTCGCACGCAAAGGATATGAAGTGCATGTTTTTGAACGAAGGTCTGATATGCGTCAGGGCAATTATCAGGGCGGGAGAAGCATTAACCTGGCTTTGTCTACCCGCGGTATCCGCGGATTGGAAAAAGCCGGAATAGCGAAGGATATTCTTGAAATAGCCATTCCCATGACCGGGCGTATGATGCACGACCGTGCCGGCAATCTGGCTTATCAGCCCTATGGAAAAGATGGACAAGCTATTTATTCGGTTTCGCGCGGTTCATTGAATATCCGACTGCTGCAGCTGGCAGATGCTTTTCCAAATATTCACATGTATTTCGACCATAAATGCACATTTTGCGATCCGGAATCAGGTATCACCCGCTACACCGATGTAAATGGAAATGCAGTTGAAGACAAGGCAGATATTGTGATTGGTACCGACGGGGCTTTCAGTGCGGTCCGCGATGCTTTTATGACCGGCAGGTTCAATTACTCACAAACCTATGAGGCCCATGGCTACAAGGAACTGGAGATAACCCCCGATGAAAACGGAGAATTTCGTTTGCAGAAAAACTCCCTTCACATTTGGCCCAGAACCAGTTTTATGATGATAGCGTTGCCCAATCCAGGTGGCAATTTCACCTGCACGTTGTTTATGCCCTGGGAAGGAGAAAACAGTTTTGCGACCCTTACCACGCCTGAACTGGTAAAAGATTTCTTTCAAAGAGAATTCGGCGATGCTGTAGACATGATGCCGGGCCTGGTGGATGATTTCTTTGGCAACCCAACAGGAACGCTGGCCACCATGAGGTGTTATCCCTGGGTGAAGCAGAATGCTGCTTTGCTCGGAGATTCTGCCCATGCCATTATTCCTTTTTATGGTCAGGGTATGAATTGTTGTTTTGAAGATTGTATTGTGCTGGACGAATTGATTTCAGAGCACAACGGCAACTGGCGCAATGCGCTGGATGAATACCAGAAGGCCCGCAAACCGAACGCAGATGCCATAGCAAACCTGGCCATCCAGAATTTTGTGGAAATGCGCGATCTGGTTGGAACAGAAGCTTTCCGCCACCGTAAGCATGTGGAACACGACCTTACCGAACTCTACCCCAATTTATTCAAAAGCCAGTATGAGCTTACAACGTTTCATACCACTCCCTACAAATATGCCTTTGATATGGGAGCTAAAAACGATAAGCTGCTCAACCATATCATTGATGGAAAACTGGAAGACAGGCTTGCAGACAGGGCATTTATGGAGCCGCTGATTCAGCAGATGCTGGCGGATTGAGTTCCACTTTTTTACACAGATAAAATATTCCGTAAACGGCGGCAAAGTGCAACAGACCGGCCAGCTGTAATCCCAGTATGTACCAAGGCCAGTCACCAATGACAAAAGGATTATCGGCAAGCGGTTTTTCGCTCAGGTACATGTAGTTGCCCCCGGTGATATAGTTGGTTATTCCCACCACTGCAAGCACAGGCTGGGTAAACAGCCATACCCGAATCCAGCTGTTTTTTCTGAGTTTCATGCCATATACCGCAGTTGCAAAAACGGCCATGGCAAAAATGCCTGCGTGGGCTACATAATATTCGGCATACAGAAAGGGTGAAAATCCATGGGTTAATTCAGGTGTAAGGATGGAATGAAATGCACCCGGAAGTCCCCAATAAACCAGTAATTCAAACAAATTTTGTCCGGGTTTGAAATGGATCATGCCTGCCAGAATTACGCTCATAGAACACAGATGCAGTGGCAGAGAACTGTGCAGGTGCCATTTTCCGACATTCAGCAAATAAAAGTGTTGTATAACAATAACAAGCAGTATGAAAGTGCCTATGACTTTTCCCGTCCAGGTTTTGGTTTCATCCTTTTTATTTTGCAGAAAATAGGGAGGAAGCACAATAAAGGCGAGGGAAAAAGCGATTCCTGTCCACCATTCCTGGCTACCCGGAGCAATGGCATAGTGCATGCCGCAATAAACTTCTAAAACTTCAATAAATCAACTTTGCAAGGGTTAGTCGCGATTTTGTTTCTGCTTCGCCCTTACCATTGAATCAACATAACGCGGGTTGTAATCGGTGCGATAACCACCTTTGCGCAGGGATTTGCGGCCTTTGAGTTTGTATTGATAAATGACATAGCCGGTGCCCAGAATGATGGCAATAAATACGATTAGGGCAATAATCTTGTGCGATTTTTTTTGCATGAATTATTGTGCTAATACAATACCGGTTTGGGCCGAAATGTTTTGAAGATCATCCCAAACTTTTTCCACCAGCGGAATTCCTTGCAATTCTCTGTCAGCATGGCTTAATCGCTCTTTATCGCCCGGAATCTGCACAGGATTGGCGGATTGTATGGGTTTTGCTGCCCTGAAACGCTGAATCCATTGGTCCATGTGTTTTTTAAATTCTTCCGCAGGCCGGAAACCATCAATTCTCCAGGCACCCACAAAATGTCCGATTCCTTTACCGGGAAGGTTATCCAGCGGATCCAGAAAGGAAACAAACGGAGGAACCCAAGGACCGTAATTGGCGCCGCTCAGCACTCCACTAAGAATATCAACCACCGCACTGAGGCCATAACCTTTGTAACTGCCATGGTCCATGTCGCTGCCAAGGGTAAGCAGCATGCCGCCTTGCTTTAATTCGGCAGGGTTTTCACTGTCAGAACCATCTTTTTGCGTAAGCCAGCCTTTTGGAATGTTTTTCTCTGCCCGTTCGGCGATTTCCAGTTTACCATTACTTGCTGCCGAAGTAGCCATATCCAGTACAAATGCCGGTTCATGCAACGCCGGAATAGCCAAACAAATGGGGTTGGTGCCGAGCATGCGTTCTGCGCCCAGCGCCGGTGTCACCAGCGGACTGGCATTGGTTACGGCAAATCCAATCATATCATGAGGTAGTGCCTTCATAGCATGGTAAGCCGCTATTCCAAAATGGTTGCTGTTTTGAATGGCAACCCAGCCACTGCCCACATTTTTGGCTTTTTCTATGGCAATTTCCATGGCGGCTGGTGCTGAAACAAGGCCGATGCCGGCATCCGCATCATAGGAAGCAGTGGACGGCGTTTCATGCAGGATTTTCATATCCGGAATCGGGTTGATGCGCTGTTTTTCAATCAACCGCAGGTAGCCCGATAAACGTGCAACTCCGTGGGAATCAATACCACGCAAATCTGCCGAAATAAGCACATCAGCAGCCTGCTTAGCATGTTTTTCTGAAAATCCGTAATGAATAAAAATACGCTCTACCCAAGGCTGCAGTTTATTTTGGTGAATGACGATTTCAGCCATAATCAATTGATTTTACCCAGCCATTTTACCAGTGCCGGAGTGGTTTTGTCTTTTTCAAAACCCAGCGACAATGCAAATCTACCGGTGAGAGAAAACCTAAAATCGAGTTCTTTAACAATGCCACCCCTTGAAACCAGCAGTTTTGCAGATTCGGGGTATGATAATTTTTTTAACAATTCATCGGCATCGTTGTTGATGCGAAAGCCATTGATAGCAATGAGTTCATCATTTACATTCACGCCCGAATTCCAGGCCGGAGTGCCATTTTCAGTGAATTTTACAATGGTCTTTCCATTTTCCAGGGCCGTAGTCATGCCGCTGACATGCCGTTTTTCTGTTTTGTTATTGACGGTTAAACCTACATCGCTGAATACACCTTGGTAATCGGGTGTTTCCAATGAGCGCACATGCTTGTCAAAAAACGGTTTTAGGTCTGTTCCGGCAACCTCAGAGGCAGCCGATTCAAATTCTGCCGGACTGAATCCGCGTTTTTTCTCAATGTAGAAACGGTTCCACAGCAGCTTCAACAAATCGTCAAGATTCTTTTTTCCGTTTGAGGAACTGCTGATTTTTGTATCCAGCAGGGCCGCTACCACAAGTCCCTTGGCATAATAGCTGATGGCGGTATTCTTGCTGTTTTCATTGGGTCGGTACTCCTTGATCCACGCATCGTGGCTGCTTTGTGCCAGGGTCTGAATTTTACTGCCGGGTCTGTTTTCCAAATCGTTCACATAACTTTCCAGCGTAGCCAGAAACTGTGCAGGTTTTACGAATCCGGCCCTGAGCATAGCCAGCTCATCATAATAGGAAGTTACCCCCTCCGCAACCCAAAGCTGCTCAGTGTAGTTTTCCTCGTGGTAATTAAAGGGGCCCAGCTCAACAGGCCTAATGCGTTTTACATTCCAAAGGTGGAAGTATTCGTGGGCACACAATCCCAGAAAAGATTTGTATTTTGATTCATCTTTCCAGTTTAATCGGCTCATTACCACCACGGTACTGTTGAGATGCTCCAGTCCGCCACCACCGGCTTCCACATTCTGCACAATAAAGAGATATTCCTTGCAGGGGTGCACACCCACGATGTCGGTCATGGTTTCACAGACGGTTTTTAAATCCTTCAGAAATCGGGTTTTGTCTGCATTGTGAATTCCCACCATGGCCACTTTGTGCGGAACGCCACGCACATCGAATGACCATTCTTCGTGATTGCCAATCTGTATGGGTGAATCGGCCAGTTCGTCATAATGAGAAAATACAAAGTAACCCTCATTGTTTTTGGGCAACGCTGTGCTGATTTTGGTGTAGTTGCCAGGAAGATTGATACCCAAAGTGCCAGCGGTATTTTCCATTCCTTGCACCAGCATGCAGATACTGCTGGGATTGAGCAGGGCCTGATCGGCATCCACGAAGGAAGTGCGTACGCTGAATTCGAAAGCATAAACCCAATAGGTAACGAAAATCTTTTCCGCTTTACCTTTGGAAACGCTCCATGTATTTTTCTTGGATTTGCTCACCGCTATGGGTTTGCCTGATGCTGTGGCTTCAAAACGCTCTACGCTTTTGCTGAATTCCCTCACCAGATAGCTTCCCGGCGTCCATACCGGCATGCTCAATGAAACATCCTTTTTATTCGGACAAAAAATTTCCATTTCCACTTTCACATAATGGGTATGGGGCTCTGGAATACTGAGGTTGTAATGGATGATACTTGTGTTTTGGGCTTGGCTCATGTGTAGGATAAATGTAAAAATTAAACCTGTTAAGATTCGCATACCACAAATTACGGGTATTTTTGAGGGTTCGTTATCGACAATTTGTATACCGTTTTTCATGAGATGGCTAATATTCGCGACCGCTATTGTCACTTGCCTGATTTTACAGCAATTTCAGTGCAATAGATGTGATTATGTATGTGCCGAATCCGGCAGTTTTAAAATTGTGGATAGCAAAACAGGAGCCGATTTATATTTCGGTCCCTTGGCAAAATATGAGGCAGATAGTGTTTGGATAACAGGTGAAACATTGGGTGGCAATACATGGAGCCGAGCTTGGCTGATGTACTATGATTCTATGTTTACGACATATCCGTATTACAGAAATGGGAATAGCTACCCAACGGATACATTCTATCTCTTAAACCAATCAGATATTGATACCATCAAACTTATTTTCAATCCGGAAGCTACAGATTGCTGTAAACCGTATTTCAAAATAAAATCCATGATTTTTAATGGTGTTTCAGGCACGAAAAAAGACGGATACTGGATTTTTACGAAGTACTGATTCTCTTTAAATCAACGGCAGTGCTTATGTTTGCATTATGCATCCAAGGCTTATCCTGTCGCTGCTACTTTTCGCATGTTTTCAGGCGAATGCCCAGTATATTGTATATGAACCGGGTTGCTGGCAGGAGTTGCAGTTGATTATTTCACAGGATGGAGGTAACAGCATGCGTTTTAATCCAAGGGTTTGGAACGCCAATGCGGATACTGTTCAATCCTCTCGCGGTGTGCCTTTCAGGCCCTATTTTCAGGTTGATAATCCCGAATATTTTGGCGTAAAAAAAATACCCATGGGCCGAAACAGGTTTTTTCAGCGAAAGGGAATGTTCTACAGCTGGCAGGATGAGAATGCAAAAGGAAATTCTACCCTCATCATCAATCCTGTGCTGAATTTGCAGGCAGGAAGCGGATATGACGGTACTTTTAACCAGAATGGCCGCGGGGTGGAAGTGCGTGGAAATATTCAGCAGAAAGTGGCATTCTATTCCCGTGTAACCGAAAATCAGTCTTATTTCCCGCAATTTGTGAACCGCTACCGCGATTCGCTCGGTGTGGTTCCCGGATTGGGTTGGTGGAAAGGTGTGGGTCAAAATGGTGGCGTTGCAGCACCTGAAACCGATTACCTGCAATCGGTAGGCTATGTTTCGGCGGCTCTGCTAAATAATGTAACCGCTAAAAATCATATTGTTTTCAGTGCCGGTCACGATCGTTTTTTTGTCGGGCAGGGCATTCGCAGTCTGATATTGAGCAATTATGCCGCGCCTTATGGTTTTGTGCGCTTAAACACCTCTGTGGGGCCCTTTAAATGCCAAAATTTGTATGGTCAGCTGAATGGATTTACACCGCTTTTGGGAAATACGTTGTTGCCGAAAAAGTATTTTGCCCTTCACCGTGGCAGCCTAACATTTGCCAATCCTTTTCAAAAGCTTGAACTCGGTTTTTCTGAGATGATTATTCACAACAGGCCGCAGGGTGGATTTGACCCGGATTACCTGAATCCGGTAATTTTTTACCGTTCGGTAGAAGCCAATGCCGGCAGTGCTGATAATGCCCTGATGACTTTTGATTTTACCTACAGTTTGCCATACCGCTGGCGGTTTTACGGACAAGCTGTTTTGGATGAGTTTAAACTAAACAAAGTGAAGCAAGGCGGCTGGTGGGGCAACAAATTCGGCTGGCAACTGGGGCTCATGCGCATTCTAAGAACATCCCAAGGCAATGGTTTGCTGCAGGCTGAATACAACACAGTCAGACCTTATACCTATTCACACTCCGATGTTTTGAATAGCTACACGCATTACAACCAGCCACTGGCGCATCCGCTGGGCAGCAATTTCAGGGAATGGAGTTTTAAAGGATTTTTTCAACCCAAAGCACTGCCCAACCTGCGAATTCATGCTCTGGCCATGCTGGCCAAACAAGGAAATGATCCCTGGCTGAATGGACCCAATTTCGGCAGCAATCCCCGCCGCGATAATGATGTTAGGGTAGGGGATGAAGGCATTGACATGTTGCAGGGAGAAATATCAAACATTCGTTCCTTTAAGGTAGATATTACCTACATGGTCTACCACAATGTAAATATAGATGTAAGCTGGCTGTACCGAAACCAAACCGGCTGGCATCCTTCGTCAGGCAACTGGTTTAATCTGGGTCTTCGCTGGAATTTTGAACCGGTTCAGCATTTGTATTGAGTGGTTTTTCCAGGGTAAAGTATTTTTTTTCTACGGTCAATTCCTCCAAATGCTCCCTTACCCTTTCTGCATGCGTATCGGTAATGATAATCTGCCCGAAATAATCTCTTGCTACAAGTTCCATCAGTTTACCGGCCCGGCTACCATCAATTTTTTCAAAAATATCGTCCAGCAGCAGTATGGGCTTCTTGCCTGTTTTTTCCAGGAAATATTTATACTGCGCCAGTTTAAGGGCGATGACATAACTCTTTATCTGTCCCTGCGAACCATATTTTTTCAAGGCATAGTCACCCAGTAAAAACTCCAGATCGTCTTTGTGTGTGCCGCTGCCTGTACGCTGTAAAATTCGGTCTTTATCTCGGTTGAGGTACAATAAATCTTTCAGGGGCTTTTCGTGTAATTCGCTCACATACAGCAGGGTAGGATGCTCTGCCTCACCGCTTAAAAATCCGTAAAACTCTTGAAAATAGGGTGTGAATTCGGCAATGAACTCCCTCCGTTTTTCGAAAATGCGCTGTCCGGCAATTGCCATGCGGTCGTCGAAGGTTTCCAGCAACAAAGAATCCACAGGTCTTCCTTCCGCTTGTTTCAAAAATGCATTGCGCTGGTCCAGTAACTTTTTGTATAGGCTTAATTGCTCCAGGTATTGTCTGTCGGTCTGGCTGATGGTAAAATCCAGAAATCGCCTTCGCTCCTCGCTGCCTTCAAGCACCAGCGAAATATCATAGGGCGTAATAAATACCGTTTGTATGATGCCTATATGGTCAATCAGCCGACTGTATACCTTGCCGTTTTTCTTAAGCGTTTTTTTGCCTTTGCCAAAGTTTACCAGAATCTCCGTGGTAGTATCATTTTCAAAAAAACCGTGTATGCTAAAAAAATCCTGTCCATGTTTAATTAGCTGCTGATCTATTCCATTAAAAAAACTCTTGGTATTGGCCAGGTAGTAAACTGCATCCAGAATATTGGTTTTCCCGCTGCCATTGGGACCGACGATCGCGGTCACGC
>JBEDNI010000064.1:0-8745 GCA_041170685.1 Bacteroidota bacterium
AACATCACCACCGACCCCAGCAACCTGGAACGCATCAACCGCTGGAAGTGTGCATCGCGCATGGTTTCGGAGAGGCCGCTCTTTGGATTTGGACCCGGCACTTTTGTGTTTCAATACGGTCCTTTTCAGCAAAGCAGCGAAATGACCATCATCAGCACCAATACCGGAGATCTGGGTGATGCACACAGCGAATATTTCAGTGCCATGAGTGAAACGGGCTTCCCAGGCATGGCTCTATGGATTGGGATTACCCTGCTGACCATGGCAACGGCTTTTGGGGTCATTTACCGAACAGATGACCGAAAAATTAAAATCACAACGCTGATGGCTCTGCTGGGACTGGTCACGTATCATGTTCATGCATTCCTGAATAATTATAGCCAATACGATAAAATTGCCGTGCCACTGTGGATGTTTACCGCCGTGATTGTGGTATTGGATTTACACACCAAAAAACTCCTCCACACCTAGCCAAGGGTTAAACACGCGGACTGGGACAGGCAAACACCATTGTCATCAAACCGTCGTTTTTCTGTCATCATTTTCCTTACACATTTGTTTTTGTCGAATTTATTTGGTATATTCGTTTTGTATAAAAGTTAAAACCCATGAAAATCAATGGTTTTTTCTCCGCCATATTACTTTTCTCCGCTTTAATCTGGAGTGGTTGTAAAAAAGAATTGGTCACCCAAAGCGGGCAGCCATTGCAAAGCAGTGAATGGCTTATCCCCGGTCAAAATGCCCCTGTATGGCAGAACCAAAATATCGACGGCATAGGACCCGCACAGGTGCTTGAAATCAACGACCCCACTATTACGCCTGAACTTATTCAATCCTCAATAGTGCTGGTATATGGCAATCTGGGTGGTTATCCGGCCCAGATCCGACAGCCGGGTAAAATAGAACTCATGCGCTTACTGGTTTCCTACATCCGTGGAAACAACCCGCGGACTGATGTATGGAGCGGAATGCCGGTACCCGGTAAAATGCTCATTTTTCTTACCAACCCGGACAATGAATATGACCCCTATGGCAATGCAGCAGGACATCAATTCAGGTACTTCTTCGTACCCAAACACAATCCGGGTTCTGTTGGGAAAAAACCTGCTGAAGGCACGTCTAATTTACTGGCAAAATATACTGAAACCGACCTCAGAAATATGAGCTATGAGCAGTTTATTGAAGCAGCCGGTCTAAAAAAATAAGTATCTTCGAACCCGAAATGGGTGTTTTTAGCTTGATACGAAAATGGGTCTTCCGAATCCTGTTTTGGTTTGTTGTGCTTAGCTTTCTTTGGGTGCTTGCCCTCAAATGGATCAATCCGGGTACCACCCTACTCATGAAGTCCAGGGCTTCTGAAAATCCTATCAAAAAAGAGTGGGTTACGCTGGAAAACATTTCCCAAAACATGCAGCTGGCAGTAATTTGCGGAGAAGACCAGAACTACTGTAAACACTGGGGTTTTGACATAAAAGCGATTAAGGCCGCAGCAGAAAACAACCTGAAAGGGGGAAAAAAACGCGGTGCCAGCACCATCAGTCAGCAAACCGCCAAAAATGTCTTTTTATGGGAAGGCAGAAGCTGGGTCCGCAAAGGTCTGGAAGTTTGGTTTACAGCACTGATTGAGCTGCTGTGGGGCAAAGAGCGTATCATGGAAGTGTACCTGAATGTGATTGAAACCGGAGACGGCCTCTTTGGTGTAGAAGCCGCGGCCCAAACCTATTACGGAAAATCGGCTGCCCAACTCAAAAAAGTGGAGGCCGCCCGAATCGCAGGTCTGCTGCCTTGTCCCGTAACCTGCGGACTGAATAGCCAATTTACCTTACGCAGATCTCAGCTGATTTACTATGCTATGACCCGTTATGGAATTACATTAGAGTATCTGAAGTAAAGACTGTGGTGGTTTTGTGTTAAATTTGCATCACTTACATTATGGCAACTACCCAGGATATTTCCAATGGCATGTTTATTCGCTACAATGGCGAACTCTGTCAGATTATCGAATGGCAACACCGCACTCCAGGCAACCTCCGCGCATTTTATCAGGCCCGCATGCGTCGGGTAAAAGACGGTAAACTGGCTGAAAACCGCTTCCGCAGTGGCGAAGAAGTTATCATTGTGCGTGTTGAAACTCATGAACTTCAGTTTTTGTATGAAGAAGGCGACAGTTTTATCTGCATGAATAATGAAACCTTTGATCAGGTTCCCATTCCAAAATTCATGTTTGGAGACGGTGCAAAATTTATGAAAGAGGGGGATGAAGTACTGGTTTCGTTTGAAGGGGAATTGCCAATTGGTGCTACCGCACCCTCCCATGTGGTGCTGGAAATTACCTACAGCGAACCCGGTGTTCGTGGTGATACTGCCACCAACACCCTGAAACCTGCTACTGTGGAAACAGGCGCAACCGTTATGGTTCCCCTGTTTGTAGAAACCGGTGAGAAAATCAAAATTGACACCCGCACCGGTGAATATGTAGAACGCGTAAAAGGGTAATCTTGGGCCAACTTCCTGTTTCCGTTCTTCCTGCTGAAGATGGCTTCCTGGCCCTGCCCGAAGCTAACCTGGCTGCATTTGAAAATGCGCGTGTGGTGATTCAGCAGATTCCCTATGAGCACACCAGCTCATATATTGCAGGTAGCGACAAAGGTCCGGAGGCCATTGTGAGCGCCAGCCACTTCGTTGAATTCTATGACGAAGAACTCGACCAAGAAACATACCGGTATGTAGGTATTGCTACTTTGGCCCCCACAGATTTTACTGACACTACAGACGCTGCCGCAGTGGAGAAAATCCGCAATCAAACCGCTCTATTGCTGAATGAGGGCAAATTCGTAGTCTCGCTGGGTGCTGAACACACTGTTTCCCTGGGATTTGTGCAGGCATACCTGGAAAAATATCCGGACCTGAGCGTACTGCAAATTGATGCGCACAGTGATCTACGTGATCAATACAATGGCAATCCATACTCCCACGCCAGCGTGATGGCACGGGTACACGAACTGGGTGTGCCACTGGTACAGGTGGGCATTCGGGCACAGTGCAAAGAAGAGGCCGATTTGAGAAAATCTGCATCCAACATCCATACCTGGTATGCACACCAGCTGTGGAACGACGATGCCTGGATTGATGCCTGTATAGACAAACTTAGCGATACGGTATACCTTACCATTGATGCTGACGGCTTTGACCCCTCCGTTTGTCCGGCGGTAGGCACCGCAGAACCCGGTGGACTGAGCTGGATGCAGGGTTGCAAGCTGTTTCGCCGGCTGGCAGAACGCAAAAAGGTAGTGGGATTTGACATTGTAGAAATTGCACCCCGCGAAACCGATATCATCACCGAATTCAGCATGGCCAAACTGTGTTATAAAATTATCGGATATTTGAACCTACACAACCGCATTTAAGCATGCAAAACAGAATCTACCTGGATAACGCAGCCACCTCACCACTCGATCCGGAAGTACTGGATGCCATGATACCGGTGATGCGTGATCTGTATGGAAACCCCAGCAGCACCCACGGCCACGGCCGAAAGGTGAGAGCCCTGATGGAAGAAGCCCGCGGTAGCATTGCCAAACTGCTGAATTGCCAGCCCTCTGAAATTTTCTTTACCAGTGGCGGTACAGAAGCAGATAACCTGGCACTGCGCAGCGCAGTCATGTACAAGGGCATTAAAAACATTATTACCTCACCCATTGAGCACCACGCTGTACTCCATACCGCCGAAGAACTTCACAAAACAGGCATGGCCGAAATGCACCTGTTGCGATTGACAGAAAATGGCCATGTAGATTTAGACCATCTTCAATCCCTGCTGAAAGCACTGCCCAATAGTCTGGTGAGTTTAATGCATGCCAACAACGAAATTGGCAACCTGCTCGACATTGAGACTGCAGGCAATATGGCACATAGCGCAGGGGCGCTGTTTCATTGCGATACCGTACAAACCATGGGGCACTACCCATTTGATTTAAGTCTGGGCCATATTGATTATCTGGCAGCAGCTGCCCACAAATTTAATGGTCCCAAAGGCGTGGGATTCATTTATATGAACAAGGCACACCGCCTTCCACCCCAGATTACCGGCGGTGCACAGGAGCGTGAAGTGCGCGGCGGAACCGAGAATGTGTATGGCATCATCGGTATGGCAAAGGCGCTGGAAATTTGCTACCGCGATATGGACAAGAAGCGATCTCACATTGAGCAATTGAAAAAACATATGGTGGAATTGCTGGAAAATGAAATTCCCGGAGTTGCTTTCAATGGCGATTGCAATGGCCATTGCCTCTACACCGTTCTTAGCGTATCATTTCCTCCCAGTGAAGCCGGTAATATGCTGCTCTTCAACCTGGACATTGCTGGAATTTCAGCGTCCGGCGGCAGTGCCTGCAGCAGCGGCAGCAATGCGGGCAGCCATGTTATCAGTGCCATAAACCCCGGAACCGACCGAACCACCGTGCGTTTCAGTTTTGGGAAATTCAATACCGTTGAGGAAATCCGCACAACGGTAGAAAAGCTCAAATCCTGGTATCCGGCAACCGTGCAGGCCTGATGAGACATAATCTGCTGTTTATTCTGATATCTGCCCTATTGTTTAGCCAATGTGCCTTCGTGCTCACCGGCACCAAACAGCGCATGCGAATAGTCACCACACAGCCGGGTGCAGAAGTCTGGCATAAAAATAAAATGCTGGATAAAACGCCCTGTATTGTAAAAATAAAAAGACGCTATGATTTGCAGCCACCTATTTTATTGAAGAAAGACGGCTACGAAAATCTCTCGCTGCCACTAAAACGCAAGTTTAATGAAGTAGCCGCCCTCAACTTTATCTTACCCCTCAACTGGCTGATAGACGGATTTTCAGAAGCCGCAGTCGGCTATAAAGCTTTTGATACCGTAACCATGAAACGGATTTCGCACTAAGGCAAGGATTTTTGTAATTTTGTACCGAAATGCCCGTTTTACACCTCACACGCAAAGAACATTTCAACGCAGCACACCGTCTGTGGAATCCCACATGGAGTGATGAAAAAAACTACGAAGAATTTGGTATCTGTGCCAATCCGCATTTTCATGGGCATAATTTTGATCTGTATGTGACCGTAAAGGGCTCCCCCTCCGCAGATACAGGTTGTATTATCAACCTGAAGGAGTTGAAAGACATTATTCGCAGGGAAATTACAGATGAGCTGGATCATAAAAACCTGAACCTCGATGTACCTTGGCTGTCACATTGTATTCCCAGCATTGAAAACATGGCGATTGAAATTTGGAAACGCCTTTCTGCCTCACTGCCTCAGGGTGCAGTTTTAAGTAAGATTACCCTTTGGGAAACCCAGAACAATTTTGTGGAGTATTACGGCGAATAGTTCAGTCTATCCGATACACCGGATAACGATTGTGTGTGGGCTCGTAATAGGAAGAGTTTCGGTATATGAAAGTCCATTGTGCCCATGCATCAGCTGCAAAGTTCTTGTCGGTCGCTTTTTTAGACAGAAACGTCTTTTTTAATTCCGGATTGGATTCCAGTATTTCCAGGGCCTTGTCATCCCATACATAGTCGCTGTACCCTTCTTTTTGTTGCAATACAGCATCAAAGAAATTCCAGGCAAAATAGCTATCAGGTGCCCGTGGCTCAAGCGTAGCGGCCAAAAACTGATAATTCGCCTGGGTTACGGGTATAAACCAATCTCCTTTTTTGATTTTAACCGGAAGTATGGTATCCCTGGTTTTCACATGATGATGCAGATAGTGGCCTTCGTATGGAGATTTTGCTGTTTCATAACCGGTAATATAACTAACCCGCATCGCCATTGTGGTATCCTGCCCTACCTGCTTCAACTCTATGCGGTTTAACTTCAAGCGTTCATATACTTCACCCCAGGCCCAGGGCAGCACGTAGAACCTTGGCATGTTGATGCTGTCTTTGGGCTGGAAATACCGATAATAACGAATACGCTTTGACCAAGGTTTTGTTGTATCATAAAACAGGCGCTGTTGCCCGGTTACCGCACTGCCACGATAACCAAACCCATAACCCTTAAACCATATTGAATCCCATCGGCTAACATCCAGTTCGTAATCCAGGTATTCAACCTGTCGGCCCTGCAATTTCCGGGTTTGGGCGCGCTTCAAATAATCGCGAACCATCACGGTTGTGCTATGCTCTTTGATCACCCCATTCAAAAAAATCCGCATAAATGCCAGGGTTGCTTCTACCCTGCGGGGAAAAGGTTTCAGCATGTGGGTTTCTACCGTGTAGCCGATGCAATGGTGCAGTGCTGCATATCCGGTTGCATAGCGGCCGGTTTCCCAAAAAGCATGAATGCCGCTATCCGGAACCGTTTTCATGGTTTCCACATAGGGTGCGGTGGGCCATCCGGCCTTTTCTAGTTCCGGCTTCAGGTAGGATTCCACACTCTGCAACAAGGGTTGTAAAATAGGCAGTAATTTCTCTGGACGGGAGTGAAAGTAGGTGAGGGTATATTGATAATCAGCACCATTGCTGGTGTGGTTATCAATGAAAAAATCAAACTTTTTACCGGTAAAATACTGAGCAAATGCACGTGCATTTCGGCTATCGTTTTTGATAAAATCCCGATTTAGGTCAAGATTTCGGGCATTGCCCCTGAAACCCTGATTTTCAGGACCATTCTGATTGGCCCTGGTACAACAAGACTGCGTTTGAGAGCCATCTACGTTATATTGGCAAATGATATGCAGGTCAATTTTATCCCGTATGGCCTCACCTTCCTTTTCAATCAATAATTCCCGGGCAAGCAGCATGCTGGCATCCGTGCCCTCCGGCTCTCCGGGGTGAATGTTGTTATTAATGAGAACCTTTATCTTTTGAGAATGACTGTTGTTGCTGATTCTGAAAACAAAAATTGGACTGCCTCCGTCAGAAAGGCCTATAGAATCCACACTGCAAAGGTTGGGAAACGTTTTTTGCATGGTTCGATACCACTCCAAACATTGGTTGTAGGTGGCGGTGCGCCTTTTACCTGACAATTCATAAGGGGTTAGAAAATCATTTCTTACCACCCGTGGCGCAGATTTTTGAGCGGTGAGGTCACCCCAAATACCGATCAACAAAAGAAACCCAAGGAATGTGCGGTTCATATCAGCGAATGCGATCCATGCTTCTGAGTAATTTTTCATCTCTGCGGATGGCAGACCAGGCCAATACGGATAGTACGGCACAGGATATTGGCCAAATTCCCTGAATACTGGGATAGGACAATACCTGAGGCGCATCCTTGGCCATCTTCAGATAATCAAAAATCAGTGACGCCAGAAGGGCCACAGATAAGAGCGAAACATACAAACTGATTTTTTTCTGGAGTTCGGTCTTTTTATATAGAAACACCGCATACAGGGCTCCTAATCCAATGAATATGATGATTAAAACATTTAATTTATCGTAAGTCATGGTTCCTGCATCAGATTCGGTAAAATACTTTTTGGTCACAAAATGAAGTTCTGCACTGATTTTCTCGGATTTAAAATATCTGAAATCCGCAAAACTGGGATTCAGCAACAGCATAAGTGCAGCAATCAGAAACACCAGCAATAAATATACAGATTGAATACGTTGTATCATGTTGCGAATATAATTCTGTGTGCAGGTTTTTAGCACATAATCTTAAGCATAATCAGGCAACAAAATGTAAATTTCTGGCGTCTGTAAAGGCAGTCCATGCACACAATCAAACAGTTGATGAAAAAAGACACCCTGTTGCAAGATTTCATATCGGGTAAATACAGTATTTTTGAATTTGCTTTTATAATGAAAATTCACGTATTGAAACCCTTGCTATTACTGACGCTTTTCTGTTTTTATGCCATGGCTCATGCGCAGCATTCTCCAATCATACGCATGAAAACCGGCGATATCTCCACCACCGGTCAATCGGTAGTTCCTTCCATTGAAAAACAATCGGAGTTTTATACAGCTTTTATTACATTTTCCACCATGCCGGATGCTATGCAGAAAGAGGCGATTGCAAAAACCGGCATAACACTTTTGGAGTATGTGCCCGATTTTACATGGTACGCAGAAATTCCTTCTCGGCTTGCAGGCAAAGATCTGTCTGTATTCGGAGTTTTTTCCATTCAACCACTGCAAAATTCATGGAAAACTGAGCTTTCTACATGGCAAAATGGGGGACCGGAATGGGCCAGGGTAAATGCATTTCCGGGCTGGGTTGAGGCAACGGTATTTCTGAATGGCAATCATCGGTATTTGGAGGTAAACCATGCTTTTGAGGCACAGGGATTTGTTTGTCGTGATTATTTACCCAAATTCAAAACCTTCCAGGTTAGATTTCCGCTGGAAAAAATCCAAACCTTACTTTCCATAGACGGTTTTTACTGGATGGAACCCATACCACCTGCTGCAGAGGCCCATAATTTTCCCGGTCGCGTCAACCACCGTGCTTTAACCTTGAATCTGGGTAGACCCGGTGGCCGCAATCTTTGGGGCAAAGGCATTACCATTGGCGAATGGGACGGAGCAGGTATTGGCAGCCACGTGGATTACAACGACCGCATTATCAATAAAAACAATTTCGTGGCAGGCAGTAATGGAAACCATGCTACCCACGTTTGTGGAACAATCACGGGTGGCGGCATCATTGATCCTTATGGTCAGGGAATGGCCCCAAAAGCCAACGTGTTTGGCTGGGATTTCTACGGCAACATTGCGGCCGAAATGGATACCGCCAGTTTCAGAGACAGCAT
>JBEDNI010000065.1:0-8714 GCA_041170685.1 Bacteroidota bacterium
GGGAACAGGCTTTATTTCAGGCTTCTGAAGCCCTGCAGAGCCAGACCCAATACACCGTGGCCGTAACATTATTCCTGGAAGAATGGAATGCGGTCAATTCTAACTGGAAGCGTATTAAGTATAATGGTTCAGAAATTATTGAACAAAAAACAATGACTTTCACTACGGGCGATGCACCGTCAACAATCCCATTAGAGAATGTGGCTGCTGCTTATCCCCAAATCGGTCAGGTCAATTTACACCGGGATTATACTGATAAGGGCTTTGTGGAGTTAAAGGTTTCTCAATGGCAATCCTTCAGGATGGCAGGCACTCGCTTGGTAGCCAGATTTACGGCACAAAATGGAGAATGTCGGGAGGTTCCTGTAGAAATACAGGGACTTACTGCTCATTTTTTCATACCCAAATCACTCAGCAATGGGCGGGTGTATCGTTTTACGTTGGTTAGAAGAAGCGCAACCGCTGCTTTGATGAATCTATCATCCGGATTTCAGGAAATTCAAGGATCTGCAAAACCTGTTTCAGGACCTGTAATGCTGTCAGGAACCACTGCTCCTTCATCATCGAATGCAAACAGCAGCGGCAAATCTTCATCCCCTGCAATATCTGATGCAGTGATCCTGAGTTACTGGTTTCGAAATTCACTGTATGGAACCCCTACTGAAAAATGGACTGACTGCAAGGTGACAGAAATTGTGGCATCACCCGGGCAAAAATGGCTGCAAGTCAATCAGTCTAAAGGTGAATACCTGCAGTTATCAGAACTTCAGCAAAAAACACTGAGATTATCCGCCGATATGGGCAGAAACACATGGTTCAGGCAGTCGGTGTACCCCATGGTATATGGATTGTATTATGGTCTATCGCCCAACATCCGCGGCAGTGTTCGCTGGAATCGGGATACTTCGGAAGGACTCATTCCCAACGCGCTGGATAATGTTGAGCAGGCGGGAATTGAACAGGTTGAACTCAAGCAAGGTCATTACACTGTGGGAACCTACACTTTTCAAAATACGACCCTGCAGATGCGATACCATGGACTTCAAACCATAGAGGCAGACCTGCAGGCATTAAAACAATGCCTGAGTGAGCAAAGCCTTTACATGGATGTTAGTACGCTGGAGAAAATACTTTCGTTGTTGCCAAAATCGTCAACAAACACCCAGGTCATCGGAGGTCCGGTTAATTCGATGCCTGCGCCTTTTTCTGCATTCCTCATTCAGGGAAACAATACAGTGGCCAAGCAGTTATGGACCATGGCCGACAATCGACAGACTGTATTGCGCAACCGACTTTTATTGCTGCTCAACAACCTGAAAATGCCTGCAGCACCAGAAAACATAGTCATTCCATTGCGGGGTACATACCAATGCGGTAGCTATCAGTCAGTGTTATTAAACATGGGTAAAGGAGGGTCTTTATGAGGCAATATCTGTTGGTGTTCATGCTGTGTTTTCAGGCCTTTGATGGTATGGCACAGCAGCCTGAATATCGGATGCAAACCCGGCGTTTCGCCAATGCAGTATGGATCAGATGGAGTCCTCCAAACCAGGATTGGCTGAAAAAACATGCCCCGGGGGGATACGAGTTACAACGATTAACGGTAAGCCGAGATGGCATACCCCTTGAAACACATGAGCGATATAGGCTTAATAGGCAACCCATTCGCTGGGATACGGCGAATTCTGATTCGGATACCATGCAATTGTTAAAGACATTATTCTTTCTGACCTCGGATAAAACTGATGATTACCAAGCCATACTTCATAACAGGGAAATGAAGAATCTGGCCTACCTGCAAGGTAGTTTATGGCTGATGAGAAATTTTAACCTTGCACTACGTTGTGGTCTTGGTTGGGCAGATTACAGTGTTAAAAATAATGAGACGTATTTGTATGAATTGCGTTTATGGGGCGATACCGATCATTTGATGGGTGCCGATTATAGCAACCTGGCAGATGAGCAGTCCAAACCGCAGTTGTCCCTAAAATCTGTGTCCGCCAAAAATCCTTTGTTAACCATTGAATCTTCCCCAAACTACTGGGGTTATCATATAGAGAGAGCCTTAGATACACTGCTGGAATTTGTATCCATGTCTGAATTGCCGTTTGTGAATGGCAGTAATTCTCCTCAATTGTTGGTTTCAGATACACTTATGATTAGTGGAGGAAGAATTTTTTATCGTGTTGCCGGCCTCGATGTGTTCGGATTGAAAGGTCCATGGTCTGATACTTTAGAGCATATTGTTTTACCGGAATTGCAATGTCCGGGAATTGAAAATCTCCATTTATCGGGGGACACGGCTCTCGGATTTCTATGGTCCATACCGGATAGTATTATGCCGTATTTGAAATGTTGGTCTATTGAATATACTGCTGCCATTGATGAAGACTTTAAAACGCTGGAGGTGAAAAAAACAACGCAGGGTTGGTGGGCAAAATACCCAGAAGGATATACTTCTTTATACCTGAGGCCATCATTTACAGACCAAAACGGGCATAAATATTATGGTGGTATTGCATTTATTCAGCCGATAGATTCTCTGCCACCTCCCGTTCCCACAGGGTTGCATGCACTATGTGATTCCTTCGGTGTGGTTAAAATTAAATGGAATGTCACTCAAGGGGCAGCTCATTACCGTCTATACCGCTCCAATTATCGAAATGCAGAATTTACAGATCATTCGCATGTGTATTTTATTGATACTTTCTACACTGATACGGTTGATTTAATGACCCTTCAGGATACGGTTTTTTATGCGGTTACAGCACTGGATAACCGTTACAACGAGTCTGGTCAATGCGTGATTGATTGTGTGGTTTATGATAAAATTCCACCTCCCCCGCCTGCTTTTATGGGTTATGAGTTAACGGAAAAAGGGTATCTCATCCGTTGGTCCGGAAGTAAAGATGCAGTGCATTATACATTACACAGACAGGATGGGGAACAGCTAACCACAGTGCGAACAGATTCCCTGTTTTATCTCGATAGTACGGGTAATTACAATGCAAATTACACATATTACCTGACGGCAGCAGACCGCAATACCAATCAATCTGAGAAGTCTGCAAAACTGGGACTGCGATTTCCCTTCAAAACCAGTATCCCGGACGTTCCCAGGCCATTGTGCGTGAACGACACCCAAAACCGCAAATGCTATTTGATGTGGGAATACCCTGAATTACCGAGTGTTTCCCATTTTAGAATAATGCTGAAAAACAAAGGAAAGAAAAAAACCATTGCTACGGCACAGGCCCATCAACGGCAGTATTGCCTGAATGGATATTTAAAATCCGAGGAAGAGGATTTTGAAATTATTGTTTACACCAAAAACGGAATGAAAAGCAAATGAAAAATATCGTTTTAATACTATGTTTATGGATGATTCAGCCCTTGTGGGGTAAGCATCATTTTTTGTTTAAACTCAGCGCTGGTTATACTTGGGGGGATGGGAATGCCGATTTCGTAAAAATCAGATTTTTGTATTATCAGAAAGGGAAAATATCTTCTTATGATTCCTTTATCTTCAGGGGGAAACTGCAATATGAGTGGAGGCGTTCATTCGATGAAGTTCCCGATTCATTTGTGTTTCAGGTGGTAGATCACAGCAAGAGAATTGCACGGCAAAGTACTTTTGCCAAGGCAGCTCAATTGCAGCATTGCAACGCATTGAATATTGAAAAGTTACTTAAAAATGCTGCCTGTGAGACATTTCCCACACACGAACTGGGCACCCTTTGTGCAAATATGAATATGGCTATTTTTGATGACAGGGCATCCTCATTGCCGGTGAGTTCGGGAGGGGCAAAAAATGAGATTTTTTGTGAATCTGAGGGAGCTGTTTTTAGCTTGACAGCTCCTTGTTTTATGAAGTTCAGAACAGGAAAAGGGGTTCTTCAATGGTATGAAAGCCCAAATATTCAAGGGCCGTGGATGCCCATTGATACAGGATGGTCCTGCCATCCGTTTGCTGCACTAAAACGAAGAAGGGAGTCATTATTCAACCGTCAATTTTATTACAAGCTGGTTTCGGATTCTTTTACCATCACCGGAGAAAAGAAATTCTCTTCGGCTGTATTCGGCCCCGTGAACTACTACGTAGATGCAAAGCCGGATACTTTGGCTGTTTTCGGCACCATTTGTCAACAAACCGAAAAACGCATTGACATAAAATTAAACGATGATTCTGCCCATCAGCACCCTGCAGGGGTGAATGTATGGTTAAAAGATCTTAATAACCCGTCACCGTCAGGTGTGTGGTATTTCGGTAACGAAAAAAGGATTGAAAATATCAGTATCAGCCACAATCCGGGGCAATTTCATGCTTTGGCAGCCTTCAATGCTGGAAAAACCTTTCACCTTACCAACGGAAACTATGCCATAGGAATTGATTTCACGCCATGGAATGACTTTGACTGCGGTTTTAGGTGGGATACGGTGGTGGTAAATGGCCCGTATGGATTTGCCATAGAGTCCCGAATGCTTCGCGGAGAATCATGTCCCGGAGTTCAGGATGGAGCGTGGACATTTACTGCCAAAAGTGCTTTGCTGGATGATACACTGCAGTTGGATGTGCCCGGTTTTGGACTTTTCAGGCCCGGTGATACCATATCTGCACTTGCTTGGGGTGACTATGCATATTTTGCTTCAAATCGCGGTGGTTGTTCTGAAAATGGGCAAATCAGGATTGCCGGTTCGCCGTTTTTTGGCAAGAAATTGGGCATTGATACCGTGTTGTGTAAAGGGCAGGCATTGTCCATCAATGCCAAACATTCGTTTGCAAAGACCTTTGAAGTCTTTAAACCCGATGGCACCCGATTGTTCAGCGATACATTTACGGTGAATATAGCAGGTGATTGGCAGCTTACATGGAAAAACGACTCCGGCTGTGTAGTGCATGATACTGTGAAGGTAATAAAGCGCAATCTGTCGGTTAACCATGATTTTCTGATGCCTGCACAGGTGAAATTGCAAGACACGGTCTGGGCGGTGGATCATAGTTATCCGAAACCTACCGGCAACCAATGGATACCTGAACAAGCCACATGGCGCCATGCCGAAAAAGAATTTTTGAAATTTTATCAGGCGGATACAGGGATTTATTCCGTCACCCTAATTTCAAAATTTGATTCGGGTTGCACCTACAAAAGTACCAAGTGGTTGCATGTCGTTCGTGCATCCGATTCTTCCCGGTTTTTGCCTCAAATGGGCTATCAAGGCCCTGTGATTAAGTCTTTTCTGCTGAAACCCAATCCATCAGAAGGGTTGAACTATCAGGCATCCATCTCATTGCGTATCCCTGCAGATGTGGTGATTTCTTTGCTGGATCCAATTTCAGGAAGGGTACTTCGTAAAAATGAATATAAGCAGGTAGTACAAATCGCCGAAAGGCCCTTTGATATTGAAAATGAGGGTGTTTATTTCATTCGGGTGGCTGCCGGTAATGAGATTCAGACCCGCAAAATCCTCATCATTCGGAAATAATATGCTGCTGAAGATTGCTGTGTTGCTGGGGTGCTTGATTCCGTTAGGGGTGTTTGCCCAGGATGTGGAGCAGGTGCTGAAAAGCAAACCGATAAAAGCAGGCGGCAGTGTTCAGATGCAGCAAATGTTCAATCATAGTCTAGATGGGGGGCAGTGGAATCAGCCTTACAATTACGTGCTAAGCGGCAACCTTAATCTAACTTTTTTTGGTGTGGTTCATGCGCCATTGCAAATGCTCTTTTCCAACATGGGCAATCAGTTTTCACAACCTACCTTCAACCAAACGGCGCTGCACCCGCAATACAAGTGGCTGCAGCTACACATGGGCAGAATAGCGATTAACTGGTCTCCTCAAACCGTGGGTGGACATGTATTTCAGGGAGTAGCTACCGATCTGACCCCCGGAAAATGGACGTTGAGTGCTCTGTATGGACGTTTTCAAAAGGCCATATCTGCCCCGATGGATTCTTTGACTCCGGAAGTTACTCCGGTCTTTCGCCGCATAGGGTATGGCTTTAGGGTTGGACATAGATTGAAAAACGCACACTGGCAGGCTACGTATTTCAAGGCAGCAGACGATAGCAATAGTCTCAATCCCGCTCCATTTTTACAGCTCACGCCCCAAAGCAACCATGTTATCGGCCTGCTGACCGATCAGGTATTGTTTAAAAAACTGATGTTAAATGCCACGTATAATGTCAGTTATCTGCAAAATGATATGCGGGTTAATCAAAGTCCCGCACGAAAACAGCATTATAAAGGCGGACTGGCATGGCAGGGTAAAGTGCAGCGCTGGAATCTTACCTATGAATACACAGATCCGGAATACCGCACCCTTGGGGCATACTATTTCAATAATGACATGGAAAATATTAGCGCAGGTACGAACCTAACAGCCCTGAAGGGAAAGTTGAATCTGAGCGGACAGGCTGGTTTGCAGCGCGATAACCTCGATAACCGCAAAAATGCCTCTATGCGACGCAGGGTGTATAGTTTGCAAGGGCAATACCGATTGGGAAAAAGCGGCATGATTTCGGGTGCGTACTCCAGTTTTACCAGCTTTACCAATACACGCACATTCACTGATTATTTGCAGCCAAATAGCCCAATGCTGGCCTGGGATACGCTCAATTTCAGGGAGGTTTCAGAATCCGGGAATGTACAACTTTCATTGCCTATGACCCGATTGGGCAAATGGCAGGGCAGTATTAATGGAAATGGGCTGTGGCAGCGAAATGCCGGTGCTCCCGGCAGCAATAGCGATTTTTACAACGCAGGGATGGGCGTGGTGGCCAGGCATGCTGATAATGGATCCTCACTAGCGCTGCAAATGAATGCGGGACAGAATATGGCGGGAGAATTGAAGGTCCGGAATTGGGGGCCTGTGTTTTCTTGCAGTGTACCCCTAATGAATAAAAAATGGTTAACTGCCCTTTCATATTCGCGTATTATCTCAGAGGTGCAGGCTGTAAAAACAACCCATAGTAGCGGTCGATTTCAGTTAAACAGAAATTGGAAAACCCAATCTATACAGGCCATGTTGCAGATTCAGCGTTCGCCCGATAGGGGTTTCATTCAGGCCACAATAGGGTATCAGGTGGTGGTGAAGTGACTAGAAAAGTACTTAACGCTTCTCCATCAAAAACCAGGTGATGTCGTCCTGAGGAAATGCCTTGTCTCGTTTATAGCAGAAACCATAATCTACGAGGGTTAGGTCGGTATATTTTTCCAGCATTTCACCGGCAAAATCCCTTTTGAACAGGCGATCGCTGTGCCCCCGGTAACTGATGCTGACAGGAGAGGGGTTATAGTATTCACAAACCAGGATGTATCTTCGGCTTGATTCGTACAGTTTGTTGTAAACATCCTGAAGCATATCCGGGTTGATGTGAATCAATACCCCTTTGATGAGTGAAACATCAAATGTTTTTACGGGATTGTAATCAAAAATGGAACCATGGAAAACGTTATCGTTACCAATGACTTTTGACAGTTCTTCGGCGGCTGTGCGGTTGATTTCTACACCATGCGCATCAATTCCGGGAAAAAGCATTTTAATGGCCCTTAAATTCATGCCCACATTGGCACCAAATTCCACAATGGAGGCAGGTCTGCCCACTTGCTGAAGCGCTTTTGAAAAGAAATTGAGGTTGGATGCCAGATACTCTTCACTGATATTGCGGCTGATATATTCATCCCCAAAATTGCCTGCCCAAAAATCCTCCTGTTCTGTTTTAAATGTCATATTTATTTCGGGTTAATTCCAATGTGCAGCAAAGGAAATTGTATCCGTGGCTGAAATGGCTTTGCCGATGCAATAATAGTTAATAGTTGGAAAAATATTGTACCCCGTTTTCTTCTTTCCTGAAAGTTAAACCGGCAAATTCTGCAATTTTTACCGAGGCGGTATTGCCACTTTTGATCTCTGCTCTCATTCTGGCATTCAGCAAATCCGCCAATGCTTTTACCATTCTCTTACCAGTGCCTTTACCCCTTGCATCGGGCGATGTGGTCCAGGAGAGTAGGTAATCATTGAACGGTTCATCAAAATCGGCCCTAACCGTACCCACCGGTATTCCATCTTCCTCGGCGATATACAATTGTTTTCCGGAATCCTCCAGGGCTTGTTTCAACCAGTTTTTATGACTTTCCTCTGCCACCAACGCTGTGGTGTGTGAGTTATTGCGGGTTTCTTCGTCATTTCTCCATTCCAGTAGCAGTGGCCAGTCTTCAAAGGTGACTTTTCTCAGGGATAACATATGCTGTGGTTTAATCCTTGTCAATCCCGCGGTTGCAGGTTTTTCAATTCTCAATATTAGGTATTTTCCGTCAAATCAATGTGGATGTTGTGTGTAGGGGCAAAAAATAAAAGCCCCGGAATTCCGGGGCTCTGGGGTTAGTTTTTTTTGCGGGATGTGAGCCAGGCAATCAGAAAAATAGCCGGGATTACTACCACAATGCCCGCAAAGATTAAAATGTAATTTTCCTGCATAGGCAATGAATTGATTTGTTATACGAAGTAAGTTAAAGTTATTAAAAAAGCAAATGATTTTGTGGGAATTTTTATTCCCTAAATAACTGAAATTCAGATGTGTGTTGTAAATAAAGGTTTCTGAGGAGATTGGATGCCCCAAGAAGTTATCAACATGCTACACCATTATCAATGGGGATTAAATCCATAAACTACGCAAAAAATGCGGAGAATAAAGTTTTTAAAATGACCTTTGATA
>JBEDNI010000066.1:0-8709 GCA_041170685.1 Bacteroidota bacterium
GGTTTTTCAATTAATACCGACAAATGGCAGGAATGGTTTTTTTCGGTTGCAGCAGTTACCAGAGATAAGGGCAGGCATTTTACCAAGTGGGGTGCTACGGGTAAAATACTACTGGGCATGGGTGCCGGACATCTGGGGGTGAATGGTGGCTCATATCGTTTCAACAACAATAATCAGGTTGAATTTAATGATTTACAGTCTACCTGGTTTCATACCGAAGATCAAAGTGCTACCCGCACGCTTAACAACCCCTTTGGAATGAAGTTTGATTTTCTTCAGGGCGCAGGACTGGGTGCTGATTTGGGCTTTATGTATGAAAACAGACCCAAACAGAACCGCAAACGATATAACAATCCTTGGTTTTCTTGCCTGGATGAAGATGACAATGAATACAAATGGCGCATTGGTGCAAGTCTTACCGATTTGGGATTCATTGTCTATGGGGGGCAGAGTCGTGTGATCAACAATAAGGATGTTTCGGCTACCTGGAATATAAACAGGAATCTGATTAATACCTATCAAGGTTTTGGGCAGGATCCCATAAACAATGTCAGTACCGGTTTTTATGATAGTTTGAATGCTGATGCTGCCAATAATTTCATTACCACAACACCCACCGCACTGAATGTGCAATTTGACCGCCGTTACCGTGGTGATTTTCACCTCGGAATGAATTGGACGCATAGTATGAAGGGCAATTACGCCTGGGGTGTCCGCAGGGCATCTTACCTGAGTGTGATACCACGCTGGGAAACCGAACATGCCGAAATTGGTGTACCCCTGACACTTACCCGGGATTACACCGATTTTAACTTGGGTGTATATGGTCGTTTGGGACCTTTCACCGTGGGAACTGATAATCTGGGCGGTATTGTCAAGTATGCCTCCAAAGGAGAATATACGGGCGCCAATGTGTACTTTGGAATCCGGCTGAAACTGGAAGCCTGCGGATGGCTTTATTATAAATCCAAGGATTATAAAGATTCGGTTCAAAACGCCAGAAAAGAAGTCCAGAAGAACGATACATTCTGGAAACGCGATACCATAACCGTGATTAAGCGCGATACCGTCCGAAAGACCGAAGTAATCCGTAAAACGGATACCATTGTTAAATACAAAAACCTTGAGGTTTCACCTGATTTGAAGAAAAAAGAGGATGAGCTGAGAAAAAAGGAGGCAGAGCTCAAGGCCAAGGAGGAGGACTTGCGGAAGCGCGAATTGGAAATAAATGCCAAATCAACCAACTGTAAACCCTGTCAGGATGAGCTGATTGTGGTGAAACAACAACTCGTAACCACACGCGATCAATTATCGAAGTTGCGTATTCAGCTGGATGAATGTAACCGTAACAAGGGGATATTAGCCGCTGAGAACGAAGACTTAAAAAAGAAAAATTCGCTTCTTTCAGCTGAAGTAGATAGGTTGAAACGCGAAAATGCAGTTTTGAAACTCAACATCAATCCCTGCGATAAGCAGGTTAAATCACGCGATTCTTTGCTGGTGGTGGAGAGAGAGAGAAATGCCCGATTGCAGGCAGAGCTTGATAAGAAAAAGCAGGATTGTGATGGTGTTCAGAAAGAACTGGACAATACACGTAAGCGCGTAGCTGTGCTTGAAGCTGAGGTTGCAGATGGCAAGAAAAAGGTAGCTGCACTGGAAACAGAACTCTCCAATTGTAAATTTGGTAATGCGGGAACCAACGCGGATTGTCTCAATAAAATTAAACAGCTCGAGGCTCAAATTACAGCAGAAAAGCTCAAAACATCAACACTTCAAAAAGAGCTTTCGGATACCAAGGCTAGACTGGATGCTGAAATCAAAAAGAATGCAACCCTGCAACTGGAGCTGGATGCCTGCCGCAAAGCCGCAGCTGATGATAAAAAACGTATCGCGGAACTTGAGGCCTTATTGAAAAACAGCGGCGACTGTGAACCTCTTAAACTTAAAATTGCAGAATTGGAAGAAAAGCTTAAAAACTGCAGTAATACTGAGGAGCTCAATAAGTGTAAGGCAGATCTGGATATCGCTAAAAAGCGAAATGCCGAACTGGAAGCAGAACTGCTGAATGTGAAAAAACAACGCGATCAGTACTTGTCTGAACTGGATGCTACCAAGAAGAAAATTTCCGAGTTGGAAGTCAAACTAAAAGAATGTGAAGGCAAAGGCTCTGACTGCAAAGAATGTGAGGAAGCATTGGCACAATTGAAAATAAAATATGAGCAAAAGGAAAGTGCTTATAATTCATTGATGGATGAATATCAGGCTTGTACCAAGGATTTGACCGCACTCAGAATTAAGCTATCCGATTGCGAGTCAAAACTCAAAAATTGCACAGGCAGCTCGGGTAGGGAAACGGAACTTCAGGCAGAAATTGATAAGTTAAAACGTACCATTGCCGAGCTGAATGCAGAGGTAGCCGCAAGGCAGAAATCACTGGATGAACTGCAGGCATCCTACGACAAAATGGAAAGCACCAACGCAGAGCTGGGTAAAAAGATTACCGCAATGCAATCCGAACTGAATGCATTGAAATCTCAGGTTAATTTGCTTCAGCAGCAACTGAAGGAATGTCAGGAATCAGGAAAGTAAAAACCAGGAATTGTATTGGAATAAAAAAGGCACCTCTTTAGGTGCCTTTTTTCATTAGAATTCCGCCCTGAGTCGGACATTCAGTCGCCTGCCCGTTAGATATTCCGGAACACCGTAAACATTGTTTTCTATGTCTTTTACCCAGTTATAGGAAATTACGTTGTTAATGCCCAGAATATTGAAAATTTCAACGCTAATCCATGTCTCTTTAAGTGATTTTAAGGGGCCGCTCTTGGGTCGGTCTTTGTCGCCGCGGCTTAGCATAACCTTGCTGAATCCCATATCCAGTCTTCGGTAGGGTGGAATTGCATTTGGACGGGTAGTATAGCGGCCTGAACCATCCAGGAAATAGGGCATTCCGGTACCGATAATCATGTTAAGGTTAAGTCTTATTTTTGGATTACCGGGCAACTGATCCTGGAGCATAGCGGCAAAATTAACCCTTCGGTCAGTGGGTCTTCTAAGCCAATCGCTCTGTGTTCGTTCCCCTGTGTTATTTGTATAGCTGATCTTTTCACGGGATTGGAGAATACTAAGCGTAAACCAGCTTTCAAGCCCTTTGATAAATTCCCCGTTAATTCTATTGTCTATTCCCCATGCATAGCCCGTGCTGCTGTTTTCGGCATAGTATCGAACACGGATGTTATCGTACAGATAGGGGACGAGTTTGTCCAGGTGCTTGTAATATGCTTCGGTGGTGAATTTGAATTTACGGCTCCACATATTGATGAATCTGTCCGTGCCGGCCACCAGGTGCCATGCCCTTTGTGCCAGCAGATTTTGGTTTAAATTCCCGGTAAATCCCCGTAATTCCCTAAAAAATCCTTGCTGAAAATACCCGCCTGCAGCCAGCTTAACAATCATGTCTTTTTTCTTCTGGCTATCCGGTAGTAATAAATTCTTTTTTCGGTTGGGTTCCCAGCTGAACTGAATGCGAGGGGTGAGGAAGGCCTGATTATTAACCTGCCACCATTGACTTCGAAGGCCCACATTCAGCCACATGTTCCGCTGTTTGTCCAGCCGAAATTTGTTTTGAATAAAACCTTGAATTCTAATGCTTTTTAATTGATTCCTTGCGCTCACCTGGTCATCAAGTATGATGCTGTCGGTAGCAAATCCGAAAGGCGGAATATTGTACATGGCGCTGTCGTTGTATCGCCATTCTTTATACCGGTCCTGTATTTGTTCATGGTTTAACCTAAAACCGTATTTGAATATGTTGCGTTTATCGGGTTTAGTCAATGTGCCAATATGTGAAAAGTTGAGGATACGGCTTTGCAGGCGGTTTCTGCCATGGTCAAGAAAATAACCGAATCCCAGGGTTTTCAGTGGTTTTCCATACGTTTTACTGCCCATATCCCGGTCCAGTAAACTCAGCTGATAAGCACCCTCTACATCAAACAATTCCTGCTCATAAGTACCTGTAGCACTGATAATCCATTTGAATTCCTTACCGGCCTCCGGATTGAATTTGAAGGTAAGTGCGCCCATGGCATAGTCATAATTCATTTGCTCGGCACCTGCCATGCCCACATCCAGCTGATATGCCTGAGAAACGGTCCCGAATTCGGTTCTGCGGCTCTCCGGACTCAGATTGTATCGGTTTAATGCAAGGTTTCCAAGAAATTCTACTTTCCATCTGCGCCAGATTTTTCGGCTTACTAACGTTTGTACGTCTGCAAAATTCATTTTGTATGCACCCTGTAAATCCAGACTGCCTGTGAGCAGTGAATTGCTGAAATGCCTCACACCCAGTATAGCAGAAGTTTTCTTGCTTTTACCTTCCACAGAAAAACTGTTAAGTAGTAAGCCTGCTGTTGCACTCACAGAAAAGTAGGTGGGCTGCACATATTCTACATCCAGCACACTGCTCATTTTATCACCATATTGTGCGTCAAAACCGCCGGCACTGAATTTTAGGGTTTTCACCAGATCCGGATTGATAAAACTCAACCCTTCCTGCTGCCCGTTGCTGATGAGCTGTGGGCGGTAGATTTCAATATCATTCACATAAACCAGATTCTCATCATAGTTTCCACCCCGCACACTGTATTGTGAGGATAATTCGCTGTTGCTGCTGGCTCCAAGAGTTTTGATAATCGCCTCTATGCCTCCGGTGGTTGGATTCATGCGTAAATCCCGTGGTCTGATTTCATCCAGAAAAGGGGTGTATTCTTCCCGGCTTTGTATATCAATCTGGGGCAATATATCCAACCCTGAACCTTCATTGATTATCCGTTCCAATTGAGCGGACCAATCCTTTGGCAATCGGTATCCGAAAATCTTGCGATTTTCCTGATATCCAAAAATTAGTTGGGTAACCGGAATACTGAATTCCCCATGATTGTCGGTTACAGCGAGTGTTTCACCCTGGCTGTTTTTAATGACAATGCCCACTGCGGGATCCCCGTTTTTCAATCTTACCTTGGCCCCGAAAGTGGGCTGTTGTGCATGTAATTCCCCGAATATGCACAAAAACAGCGCTAGGCAGGATTTATTCAGCACAGATATGAAACGAAACAGGTTGATTTTTCTTTTATGAATTAGCAGTTTGATGGAGACGGGTAATTGTTTCAGTCGGGTTGGGTGACGCAAATACTGCATTGCCTGCCACCAACACATCAGCCCCGGCTTTCACAAGTGCTGCTGCATTGTGTTCAGAAACACCACCATCTACCTCTATCAGGGTTTGGCAATGATGTTTATCTATCAGTTCTTTAAGCTCTGCCACTTTGCGATAGGTGTTTTCAATAAATGTCTGTCCTCCAAAGCCCGGGTTCACACTCATTATAAGCACAAGGTCGCAATCAGTTATAATGTCTTTCAGATTTGATACAGGGGTATGTGGATTGAGTGCCACGCCTGCTTTCATTCCATATTTTCTTATTTCGGCCAAACTCCTGTGCAGGTGTGTGCAGGCCTCATAGTGTACTGTAAGTACTTGTGCTCCGGCTTCTGCAAATCGCTGAATATACCTGTCGGGTTCTACAATCATCAGGTGTACATCAAGCGTTTTGGTTGCGTACTTTTTTAGCATATTCATGACCGGAAAACCGAAGGATATATTGGGCACAAATACCCCATCCATCACATCTACGTGATACCAACCGGCATCGCTAGTGTTTATCATTTCACAGTCGCGCTGCAGATTACCGAAATCAGCAGATAAAATCGAGGGTGCTATAATGGCCGACATGCTGCAAAGTTAAGGATTAAAATAATCTAGCGTTTTAATCCTTTTTCATAACAAGCTATCCATTCAACAGGACTCATTTTACGGCATAATTGACCTATAATTTCAAGTGGAATTTGCTCAGGCATTTTGAATCGGATACAGCTTTTTCCCATATTGGGCTTTGTTTTTATTTGATTTTTCCATTCTGTTAAAAACCATTCCATCAGTTCATTGCTGCCATAAAGCCCCATGTGGTATATCGTGATGTGTTGTTTTTGTGAAGCTATGTTAATAAAGGGTAGGGCTACAGTAGGGTTGCAGTGATAACCCGGTGGATACAGGGATTTAGGAACTACCCATCCCGGCATTCCATAACTTACCGTTTCCTCAAAACCTGGGGGTAAATTCTCCAATATGGTTTTTCTGAGCGCCAACATTATTTCGCTCCTGTCGGGTGAGACTGCACTGTAATATTCGTCGGGATTCATGAATTTTCCATACTTGTATACAGCGTCAAACATTCAAAGGCCGCTTTCACATCGTGCACCCTGAGTATATCTGCTCCATGGATAAGTCCGGCCATGTGTAATGCGGTTGTTCCATTCAAAGCTTCCTCAGGGCTGGAATTCAGGGTTTTCCAAATCATGCTTTTTCTGGAAATTCCAATGAGAATGGGTTTCTTAAATATCCCAAATTCTTTCAACTCACGAAGAATCTGAAAATTATGCGCCTGCGTTTTTCCAAATCCGAATCCGGGATCCAATATCCAGTCATTGATGCCCAGATTTTGAAACAGTACATTTTTGTTTGAAAAGTAGGCGGTGATTTCTTTTACAACATCAGTGTAAGCCGGATTATGCTGCATATTCAAAGGAATACCTCGTTTGTGCATGGCAATGTAGGTAACCTCCGCTTTTGCAATGAAAGGTAGCATTTCAGGATCGTCATCACCGGCCGAAATGTCATTTACAATGGTGGCGCCGGCCTCTACAGCGGCCTTCGCCACAGATGCGTAAAAAGTATCTGCACTGATGGTTGTGCCGGGAAAGTGTTGCAAAATGTTTTCAATTACAGGGAGCACTCTGTCGATTTCTTCAGATGCCGAAACCGTTACTGCACCCGGTCTGGTACTTTGACCGCCAATATCCAGCATGTGTGCCCCTTCCTGCAACATCATGGCTGCAGCATCAATGGCTTTTCCCACATGAATTCTGCTGCCCTCGTAAAAAGAATCAGGTGTGGCATTCAGAATGCCCATGATTTTTACTTTCCTCATGGGTATAATACCTTCAACGGCTTACTTAATGGATTCGTCCGGGTTGCCCACCATTTTTTCCGGTTTCACCCACTCATCGAATTGCTCATTGTTAAGAAGTCCAAGTTCCAATGCTGCTTCGCGCAGGGTTTTATTTTCCTTGTGGGCCTTTTTGGCAATTTTGGCCGCATTTTCATACCCGATGTGCGTATTTAATGCTGTAACCAGCATCAGGCTTTGTTCTACCAGTTGCTGAATGCGGCTATGGTTAGGTTCAATACCCTGTGCGCAATGGGTGTCGAAGCTCAGGCATGCCTGGCCTAGTAAGCGGGCGCTTTGCAGCAGGTTGGCAGCGATTACGGGTTTGAATACATTCAGTTCAAAATGACCCTGTGAGCCGGCAAATGAAACCGTAACATCATTACCCATAACCTGGGCACAAACCATGGTGAGGGCTTCCGGCTGGGTAGGATTAACCTTACCTGGCATAATGCTGCTGCCGGGCTCATTTTCCGGTATGATGATTTCACCAATTCCGCTGCGCGGACCGCTGCTGATCATCCGAATATCGTTGGCAATTTTAAAACAACTTACCGCAGCCCTTTTTATGGCACCGTGTAATTCTACCATGGCGTCATGTGCAGCGAGTGCCTCAAATTTGTTGGGGGCCGAAACGATAGGCAGGCCGGTTTCCTCAGCAATGAGTCTGGCTACCAGAGTAGCATATCCTTTCGGGGCATTAAGTCCGGTGCCCACTGCAGTTCCGCCAAGTGCAATTTCCGCAGCAGGGATCAGGGCACGATTGATGGCGGCTACTCCATTTTCCAGCTGTGCTACGTATCCGCTAAACTCCTGTCCCAGTGTAAGGGGAGTAGCATCCATAAAGTGTGTGCGGCCTATTTTTACAATGTTTTTAAAATCGCGTGATTTATGCTTTAACGTAGTTTTCAGTGCCTGAATACCGGGCAACGTGTAATCTACCACTTGCTTAAATACAGCAATGCTCATGGCTGTAGGGAAAGTGTCGTTGCTACTCTGACTTTTATTAACATCGTCATTAGGGTGCAATACCTTGTTTTCGTCGGTCAGCAAACCTCCGCTTAGCACGTGAGCACGATTTGCAATCACTTCATTTACATTCATGTTGCTTTGGGTACCGCTTCCCGTTTGCCATATTACCAGCGGAAATTCAGCATCCAGTTTCCCTTCTATGATTTCATCACAAACTTTTACAATGAGATTCTTCTTTTCTTCGCTCAATACACCCAGTTGATGATTGGCCATGGCCGCACATTTCTTCAGCACACCAAATGCACGGACAATTTCTACTGGCATACTGCCTTCAGGCCCTATTTTAAAATTATTGCGGCTGCGTTCTGTTTGAGCACCCCAGTAGCGTGCTGCGGGTACCTTTACTTCACCCATGGTGTCGTGTTCTATGCGAAATGTTGTCATGTTTGATTGAGCTGACAAATTTAAGCAGGGATTTTTAGAAATTGATTGTTTAATATGATTGAAAGTGATTTTAAAACATGCAAATTCCAAACGGCTGAATTTTTAGGTAGTTATTGTTATGAAAAAAAATAATCTAAAATGTGCACTCAACCCAATCGTGGGTTTAGTTGCTTCCTTTTTTGTTTTATAAAATTATTATTAAAACCCTTTTTGTTTAAAACAAAAATATTAATTG
>JBEDNI010000067.1:0-19235 GCA_041170685.1 Bacteroidota bacterium
GCTGAAAGATATTGAAGCATTCCATAAAAACCACATAAGCAACCGCAAACGGGCGCTGTGTGTGGTGGCAAGCAAAGAGAAAATCAGCCGTAAGGATCTGGAGAAGTATGGTAAAGTTACTGAGTTGGGTTTGGAAACGTTGTTTGGATATTAACCGCCTCCCCCATAGCAAAGGGGTTTAAACCCCTTTGCTATGGGGGAATGAGAGAACTCGCACTTGAAGCGGGTTTTATTGATGGAGTAGGTTGAGAAATTGAATGGTGTTTTAAATAGAGCCCGAAGTCGGGAGACTTCGGGCAGCTTACTTCGGTCAGCTGATATCTTCAAAACGTTAGGACAATGCTACCATTAAAAAGACTGACAGACAATTAACATAGTGTCTAACCATTTTGACAGGCGACCAAACACAAACATAACACAAACATAACATTTTGGCTCATTTCAATTATTCAGTTCAAGATTTATTGCGATTCAATTCAAATAATATGAGAACGGTAATTTCAAAAATGAAACATTGCTTGTTTGCCAGTGTTTTCTTGATAAGTTTGGGTGTTAAAGCACAAAAAACTTTGAGTGTTCGGATTTCAACTGCGGATGATGACCAGGAAGAGTGGATTAAACCGATTTCCGGTCAAACCCAAAGCAAAACCATAGGCAATCTAGACCCTGGAAGTTCAGACTTAGAATTTGGAACGGAATCAACAGGGAATGATCCTCAAATGGTGGGTTTGCGTTTCACGAATATCAATATCCCCAAAGGATCTATTATACTGAGTGCTTACATTCAATTTACAGTTGATGCGGTAAGCAAAAACAACGACCCTTGCAAAGTTTTTATAAAAGGTGAAAACACAGATAGTTCTAAAATTTTTGAACCATCAATTGCTTACAACATCACATCCCGAAATAAGACTTCAGATTCCATTGTATGGGATGTAACTGGCGCCACTTGGAATACAGTAGGTTCGGCTACACTGGACCAAAGAACCCCCAATATTAAGGCGTTAATTCAAGCTATTATTGACCGCCAAGGTTGGAAGCAAGGCAATCCTGCAACCTTTTTCCTTTATGGCACAGGCACCAGAGAGGTTGAATCTTTCGACGGTGATGCACCCAAAGCCCCAATGCTTGTGATCAATTACGTTGAACCTTTGTTATTTAGCTCCCGGATTGCTGCTGCCGATGATGACCAGGAAGAATTTATACCTGCTGTATCTCCACAAACCCAGTCAAAAACTATAGGCAGTTTAGATGCCGGAAGCTCAGATTTGGAATTTGGAACGGAAGCTTCAGGTAACGATCCACAGATGGTGGGAATGCGGTTTACCAATATCAATATCCCCAAAGGTGCGCTAATTACGAATGCATATATCCAGTTCACTGTTGATGCAATAGGAAAAAATAATAACCCATGCAACATTATACTCAAGGGGGAAGCGTCAGATAGCTCAAAAATGTTTGAGCCCCTCACTTCCTTCAATATCACATCCCGAAAAAAGACTGCTGATTCTGTATTGTGGAGTGTTTCAGGTACTACATGGAATACCGTTGGTGCAGCTACAATTGAACAACGAACACCCAATATCAAAGCGCTCGTGCAATCTATTATTAATCAAAATAATTGGAAGCAAGGCAATCCAGTAACCATTTTTATGCACGGAACAGGAACAAGAGAAGTGGAATCTTTTGACGGAGATGCAGCTAAAGCACCATTGCTGGTGATAGAATACATAGGTGTGCAAAGCATGAGCATTCGAGTTAATGCTGCCGATGATGACCAAGAAGAGTGGATTCCGGCTAAAGCCCCACAAACACAATCTAAAATAGTTGGCGATTTGGATCCGGGAAGTTCGGATTTGGAATTTGGAACAGAATCAACAGGCAATGATCCACAAATGGTGGGTATACGTTTTAACAATATAAAATTACCCCAGGGGGCAATCATCCAAAATGCCTACATTCAGTTTACAGTAGATGCAGTAGGTAAAAACAATGATCCTTGTGTAGTATACATTAAAGGAGAAGACAATGACACGCCATCTATTTTTAAACCCACTGTAAAATTTAATATTACTTCAAGGGTTAAGACGGCAGATTCTGTAACTTGGAACGTATCTGGTAGCACTTGGAGCACAGTTGGATCAGCCACAGCAGATCAAAGAACCCCGAATCTTAAATCCATCATTGAAAAAATCACAAGTAGAAAAGGTTGGATGAGCGGTAATTCAATGGCCTTCTTCCTATATGGAAAGGGAACACGTGAAGTTGAATCTTATGATGGCGATGCACCCAAGGCACCACAGTTGGTAATTGAATATTTGGGTGGAAACAACGGAATGCAAACTAAACCAAAAATTCCTCTGACAACCTACCCTGTTACCCCAAAATCCAACTGGTCTTATTTTGACAGTGGCTATGTACCCAAAGGCTCTTGGAAAAACAACGTATATAAAGTCGATACGACTTGGAGTTTTGGAGTGGGTCCATTGGGATATGGTGAACTGGGTTACACAGGCACCGATTTAGCTTCCGGTCCCACGAATAATAAATTCATTACCCATTATTTTCGCAAGCCTTTCACAGTAACAACTTCGCAATTGACAGACACGATAGAACTTAAGTTGATGTGCGACGATGGAGCTGTTGTGTATATCAATGGTGTAGAAGTTGCAAGAAAAAATATGGCTTCGGGTACTGTTTTAAACAATACTAAAGCAAAAAGTAAAATAGATGAACCCTATGAGAGATTATATTGGTTGTATTATTTACCTAAATCAGTGTTAAAATCCGATACAAATGTGATAGCCGTTGAAGTTCATCAATCTGACAGTTTGAGTTCTGACATGCTTTTTGATATCGCCTTAAACAACAGAATTTATGTTGCCAATCCGCCAAGTTCAGGATGTGTTGGTGCTTCCGGTCATATTTCCTGTTTTACTTCGGTTATTCCAACTGAACAAACCGATACCATTTCCATCCCCCAAACCCATCATTTTCAGGTATTTGCAAAAACAGGAGATCCTTACACGAAAGGCAGCACGTTACCCAGCAATTTCGATTTTACAGGCTACGTTCCTTCTGATGGAAATAGCAAAAAAGGTATTATCGCCCTCAACCATGAAAAAACTCCGGGTGGTGTTTCATTAATTGATGTTCATTTTAACTGCGTTACAGGATTTTGGGAGGTTGATTCATCGGTAGCTGTTGATTTTGGTGGTGAGCTGGTTCTGACTTCGAGAAATTGTTCAGGTGGAATAACCCCTTGGGGAACCGCAGTTACCTGCGAAGAAGATGCACCAATAGGTGATGCGAATGCAGATGGTTATGAGGATATTGGATGGAATATTGAAATAGACCCAAAAACAAGAAGAGTAAAAGAATACGGAAACGGGAAACGGGAAAAATTATGGGCTATGGGCAGAATGAGCCATGAAAATATTGTTTTCAAACAAGATAGTATCACCTCCTATTTTGGTGAAGATGAGCCTAATGGTTCCGTTTATAAATTTGTAGCAAGTAAAAAGGCAGACCTTTCTTCAGGTACCTTGTATGCATTGAAATTGGATAATATACTGGATGCCTCAGGCGACCCAACAAGCACTACCGGTAAATGGGTTATCATTCCAAATACAACCAAAATAGAGAGAAACACTGTAAAACAAAGTGCCTTATCATTGGCATCAACCTTTAATGGTGTAGAGGATGTTGAGATTAGTCCTACCAACAACGATATATATTTTGCCGCAAAAGGGGTAGGCAGAACATATAGGTTTACCGATAATGGTAGTACTATTTCAAATTTCCAGACATTTGTTGGAGGTAAAACATATCCCATAAATTATGGCACTGGTATTATTGCTGAAGATTGGAGTGGAGGAAATGACAATCTTACCTTCGATGATAAAGGGAATCTTTACGTACTTCAGGATGGTGGCAGAAATCATGTATGGATGGTAAGACCTGATCATACACAAACCAAACCAAGAATTGAATTGTTCATGACTACACCTATCGGTTCAGAGCCAACGGGAATGACCTTTACCCCTGACTTTAAATATATGTTTATTTCTATTCAAGAACCCAATGGCAAGGTTGTGCAAAAAGATGTAAAAGGCAGTTCTATAACGTATGATCGTAGCACAGCAATGGTGATTGCAAGAAAAGAAAACTTCAAACCAACCCCGATTAATGCTCCAGTAATCAATGGCCCGACAACAGCTCAAAAGGGGACAACCCAAAATTATAGTGTCCCTAAGAATAACGGAAGCACGTATGCATGGACTATAATTAATGGAACACAAACAGGAGGATCAAACTCAAATGCGATATCGGTACTGTGGAGCGCATCAGCAAGCGCAGGTGAGGTAAACGTAATTGAAACGGTGAACCAACAATGTGTAAGTGCAAATACTAAGATTAATGTAACATTGCAAGCAACAACGGATATCAAAAGAATAAACGGAAATTCTGATATTCGTGTGTATCCTAATCCTGCTGCCGAAATACTACATATTGATCTCAATGGATCTTCAATGTTAAATCTGAACCTGATTGATATTACTGGTAAACTGATTATTCAAAAAATTGTAAACCCTGACAATAACACATTGAATATTTCCGAAATTCCTTCAGGTATATATATGCTTTCAGCTACAGGAACAAGTGGAAACTATACCTTCCAGATCATAAAAAAGTAACACCAAAAAACTAGTGTTTCTTAAACGGCTGCTTTGATAAAAGCAGCCGTTTTTTTATTAGCCCTAGATTAGTCATCAATGCTGAAGCTAAACCATATTATTCCATCTATTATTGAATTTGAATTATCGCTATTTAACACTTTTTCCTTTCTATCGCTTAAGTAAACGTAAAATTCACGTCAATATCAAGGTTGATAATATGTACATTGGGGTTGTCACATTGTTATTATTTAGCCAATTTTGAGAGGCCCACAGTCGGGAGACTTCGGGCAGCTGGGACTTCGGGGAGCTGTTTTGGTATAGCGATGTTAATCAGCGCCGTCCGTTTTGGCCCTAGCAACAGCTTTTGACCCCACCATTTTGCCCATCTCCATGCCGATTTTTCATCTGCCATTGACATGTAATCGGCAGTGCGTCCCGGATTCAAATGGCCGAGTATCGTTGCAGCAGCTCCGCTGAAGGTGCTGTGTCCGCTGGTATACGCGGGAAAATTGGGCAAGCCGGTTAACGTCTTGATTTTATTGTTTACCTGAGAGGGCCTAGGGTTGAAATAGGCGTATTTGGCATCCCAGCAACAAATAGCGGCATCAAACATGGCCATATTTAATAACGCAAGGTTGCGTGCCCAGCGAACTTCGCTAAAGCGCAGGTTCACAAAGTCTTCACAGGCAATAGCATTCCAGTGGCCGGGAGGGGTGTACGTTCCGGCACCATCACCCCAGAAATGCACAATACGCATGTGATCTCGGGTTGCATTTTGGCTATACCACAAAACTTCATCCAATTCTTTGGCAAATTCAGCAGAACCGGTAGAGGGCGGTGCCGGTGGACGGTTGTTGATGACTTCGGTTGTATCCATCAAAAAACCGAGGGTTTTTCCAAACAAAGGCAGCATGGGTGGTCTTTTGGGACTTTCCTGGCTGATCCATGGGGTTTCACCACGAGCGATAGCATCATTTTCCAGCTTGGCCCAGTCTGCGGGTGTTCCAACCGATTTTCCGGCCCTATCATTTCGTGCCCGCTGAATAAATTTGGACGCGACAGCTTTACCAAGCGCAACTCCTGCATCAAGCTCGCTGCGTACATTGGCCCCGGCCAGAATACGGGTATTAATGCACTCACTGAGTTTTTCTTGCAGGTAATCCTGTTCGCCGGGAAAAAGCATGCACATCATGGAAAAAGCAGCCCCCGCCACTACGGCTTCCTCGCTGGGATAAGCATAATCTTTCACTACAGGAATAAGTTCCTTAATGGTATTATCTACCGCAGCGGGCCTTGATCGACGGTAAAACCCTTTGTAATAGTATGCTGCCAACAAGGCATCATACTGTGCCGCTGAAACATAGGCATAAGCTCGGGCGGCGTATGGCGGATTGGCAAAAGGAAAATAAGGATAAGCCAACGGATTGGTTGCACTGGGGATGGGATAAGTTCCGTCGGGATTTTGGTATGGCGGTAAATTGTACTTGGCTACCAGCTCACGTAAAATTTCATTCCAGCGAAGCACCGTTCCGGCACTCCAGTATTTCAGCAGCGCTTCGTCTTCATCAGACATATTGGCCTGTCGGCTTTTAATTTCAAGCAGCTCAAGTTTATAATCGGGGGAGGTAACGGCTATGGGGTTGTCGCATCCAAATTCAGTCACAGACGATAACAACACAGGCCTCCAACTACCGGCTGATGTGTCGGTTTTGTCAGGATCCAACGCCGCAAAATTTTGGTTGCGCTGCGTAATCTCCTTGCTGCAGGAAGCCATTCCAAGCAAACTGGCAATCCCCACTATTTTGATGAAACGATTCATTGTCCGCCTCCTTTTTTAAACTCAACCTGATAAACAACGCCGGCCATAAGGGTGTTTGCCTTCCCCGTGTTGCGTCCGGTGAGCGTGTGCATGCCTGTGAGCATCACACTCATTCCATTTAGACGAGGCACAGGGTATTTACAATTAACACCTATCCGCAATGCTTCCATATCATTGCTTGGAAACGGCATGTCGTTTTTGCGTATATCAAACCCTCCCAGGGAATTCATGCGATCCGTAAGCAGTTCAAAGTATTTGTCAGCCCCGTCTCGCCAGCCCAATCGAAGGTTATAAGAAAACATGTCCGGCATAAAAACCTCGTTGCTATATACCATTTCGGTAGTGTAATAAGCGTTGCGGTCTATGGTAACATTGTTTCTGCGGGTGTACATAGCAGAGGCAGTACCATACCAATGACCTTTTTGTACATCGCCCAGCAAGCGTAATGATGCGGTTTTGCTTCGCATGCCTATACTGATGGGTAGGTAATCAGCCACATAGTTGCTTAAAGGAGTAGAAACACCCCCTACTGCCACCAGCGAACCATTAAAACCCTTAATTTCTTTGGCCCACAGTTCTTTTTTAAGGAATAAGTTCAAATCCTGAATTCCCTTTTGTCCGATTAATGTTCCTGCTGTTACGCGGTTATCAATCCATGCGGCAGAAGCAATCAAATTGAGACTGTTTGAGATGCCGTAATTGGCCATTGCCATTACCGAATTGGATTTAAAAGTGCCAATATTGGCGTTGTCTCGGTAGAATGTTCCTTCCCAATAATGATCCCATGTTGTATTGCCATATACGAATCCGCCACACAAATTTTTTTTAGCCATAAACAGGGCGTCGGACTCGGTTTGTGCCGACAGAGAAAAACACATATAAAACATGGTTAGCGCGGCAACAATTCGCATATAATGGATAATTTAACAAACAAAAATAAACAAAATGGGGTACATTCCTAATAAAGGCAATATTAATTCCCAATACGCATGTAATGAATGGTTGCGAAAAATCGGTATACCTGAGGTTATCTTTGCAAAGAAATGCGTCTTGACACCCTGGCTCCCCTTATTGAAAACCTTAAAAACGGAACCTACCGAAAGGCTGTTATTACTACCCATCACAAACCGGACGGGGATGCCATGGGAAGCAGTCTGGGCTTATATGCATTTTTGAAAAACCATATTGCAGATGTGCAGGTAATCACACCCACGGATTATGCAGAGTTTTTGCATTGGCTGCCCGGTCATGAAACCGTACATATCTTCGAAGAAAACGAAGCAAATTGCACCGCCATTACAGAAGACGCCGACGTGATTTTTTGTCTGGATTTTAATCGGTTGTCCCGCATCAACGAATATGGAGAAGTGGTACGCAACGCGCGTGGTGTAAAGGTAATGATAGACCACCATCTGGAGCCGGAGCATTTTCAGCAGTTTGCCCTTTGGGACCCCAAAAGCAGCAGCACGGCAGAGTTGATTTTCCATTTAATCAAACACTATTTTGGTCTGGAACATATTTCAACAGATTGCGCTAACTGTCTTTTTACAGGCCTAATGACAGACACTGGAAATTTCCAATACAGCAACACCAACAGTCTTACCCATCTGATTGCTGCAGATTTGCTGGAGCAGGGCGCCGACAATGTGGGAATTCACGAACGCATTTATGATGTGTTTACCCCTAACCGTACCCGTTTGTTTGGTTATTGTATGTTGCACAAACTGGAGGTTTTGCCCGAATTGCGCACAGCCTTGATTTACCTTACCAAAGAAGAACTGGAGCAGTTTGATGTGAAAACCGGTGACACAGAAGGATTGGTTAACCTGGGGCTTGGCTTGAGAGGCATTGTGCTAAGCGTATTGATTATTGATCGTACCAAAATGGTGAAAATGAGTTTCCGCAGTAAAGGTGATTTTGCGGTCAATGAATATGCTTCTAAATATTTCAATGGCGGCGGGCACCGAAATGCTTCCGGGGGCGCCAGTGATGAGCCATTGGAAAAAGTGGTACAAAAATTTCGCGATACGATAAAAGAATATAAAGAAGCGTTACTGTCCATATGAATTTTATCAAAAAACATTGGTTGACCCTTACCCTGTTGCTGCTCATACTGGCTTCATTGGCGTTTTTTCTTCGTAAACCCCTGGGTATATGGCAGGGAGGGTGGGAAAAAACCACACGTGGCGGCTATTTTAGGGTAACTGAAGGCAAAAAATGGGACAAAATGCCTGGTGCCGGATATCACATCGTATTTCAATATGTGCTAACAGGACCGGAAGGCGACACCCTTGTAAACCTGGCCAAACCCGGCGTGGAACAACACATGAGGTACCCGGTAGAGCCCAGAAATGAACTAGAAGACGCCATGCAGAACGGGGCTCCGGGTTCTGTGGTGGAAGTACTGATACCCACAGATTCCCTCAAAAAGCGAATAAGTCAAAACCTGCAGATTATGAATCTGCCATCCGGGGAACATGCCAAATTCAGCATTCGCATCATCAAAGTCTTAAACGACGCACAGTACGCCGGCTATCAAAATCAGCGATTTATGGAACGGCTGCAGCGTGAAAACCGTTTGATTGACCAGTTTGCTTCCCGTGTTGCTAAACAGTGGGTGCTGGACTCCTCTCGATTTATTAAATACTTTATTGATTCAGCGCAGCAAAAACCCAGACTCGTGCCCGGTCAGACAGTGAGTTTCCACGCCGAGTTAGCCACCTTGGATGGACAGCTGCTCATCAACTCTGCGCCCACCGGAAAAAAGTACCTGATGGAAATTGGTAAAAACACCTACAATCTCGCCGCTTTTGACCAGGTGCTGCAATATTTGAGTCCGGGGGAAACCGGGGTGTTTCTGGTTACCAGCGACTATGGATATGGAGACCAGGGATACATGAACCTGGTTAAACCCTATACCCCCCTGATGGTAAAAATAACCCAATTAACCCTAAACCAGCCATGAGCAAAAACATCATCATTACAGGTGGAGCCGGTTTCATCGGAAGCCATGTGGTGCGCCTGTTTGTGACCCGCTACCCCGAATACAACATCATCAATCTCGATGCCTTAACCTATGCCGGCAACCTGGAAAACCTAAAGGATGTTTCCGGAAAATCGAACTACCGATTTGAAAAAGCGGACATCCGCGATGCGGAAGCCATTCAGGCACTTTTTGAAAAGTATAACCCATTCGGGGTTGTGCATTTGGCCGCAGAAAGCCACGTGGACCGCAGCATTAGTAACCCCATTGATTTTGTCATGACCAACGTGGTAGGAACCGTTAATCTGCTCAATGCTTTCAAACAACACGGCGATATGCAAACGGGGAGATTTTACCATGTGAGTACCGATGAGGTATACGGAACGCTGGGAGACGATGGTAAATTCACAGAATCTACACCCTATAGCCCTAACAGTCCTTATAGTGCCAGTAAAGCGGGAAGCGATCATTTTGTAAGGGCTTATCACGAAACCTATAAAATGCCGGTGGTTATCAGCAATTGCAGCAACAATTACGGCAGCCACCATTTTCCGGAAAAGCTTATTCCGTTGATGATTAACAACATCCGACATAATAAGCCCCTGCCCGTTTATGGCAAAGGGGAAAATGTACGCGACTGGCTGTATGTGGAAGACCACGCCCTTGCTATTGATGCGATATTTCACAGGGGTCGCAACGGAGAAACCTACAACATAGGCGGCAATAACGAATGGAAAAATATTGATTTGGTGAAAACTTTGTGCGGCATCATGGATCGAAAACTGGGCAGACCTGCAGGGGAAAGTGAAAAGCTGATTACCTACGTAACAGACCGTGCAGGCCATGATTTTCGTTATGCAATTGACGCATCGAAATTAATGAATGAGCTCGGATGGGCGCCCAGTGTGGCCTTTGCAGAAGGGTTTGAAAAAACCGTTGATTGGTATTTGACGAATCAGGAGTGGTTAGACCGTGTGACCAGTGGGGCTTATCAGCAGTATTACAAACAACACTACTCTTAAGAGTTGAGAGTTAGGAGTTGAAAGTTTAGAGTTGAGAGTCTAGAGTTGGGAATGCTGTTTTTAGTTGACCGTTTTTAGGTTAATAGGTTCAATGTTGTACTCTTTTTTTAGCTCCATAGGAGCGAAAAATTACTAGCGCCGTAGGCGCGACATATCGATGATTTTTGCGCTAATATGCGACCGCCTTCGGGGTCGTGCATTCCATGCACCGTTCCGGCGACAATCATTTGACCCCTTCGGAGTCAGGGCATTGATCGTCATCACCGGTATCGCTCATCAATCCCGGCTTTTTCTGCCGCGTGGTCTTTCCAGAGGTCTTTCAGTTTAACCACGCCGCTGCCCAACGCTGATTTGGCCTTTTTTAGCAGGGGTTCATCCAACATGCTCAGGTCGTTGATAAACTCATCCCAGGCCGCCTCCTGGCCCTGTTCCCGCAGGCATCGCTCTATGTCGGGTTTAATGGCATGAATGCTTTTTTGCAGGGCATACGCCGACCGGGCCCTGTTTTCCTGAATTTCGGCAAATTCTTTTTCGTTAAAACGGGTTTTCATATCCATTTCTGCACTGCGAACGATACAGTCGCAGATGGCAGTTTCGCGGGGAGCGTCTTTTTTACCACAGTATTTTTGGGCGAGATATTCAATACCCGCTACATTTTCCTTAAACGGCCATATTTTAAAATAATATAGGGCAAACACACCGGCAGCCAGCAGCACCAGGTTCCAGAAAAGTCTGATCATGTAGCGAAGATAATAAATTGGGTTGTGCTTTCCGCGTATATTTGAATGATTGAACGCATGACGGAATTTACGGAAACTTATACTGCGGTGAAACGGTTTCAAGGTAAGGGTTTTCGCCATTACGCGAGACATATGGCACTGTCAGTTTTGTCTTTCCCGGAACGATTAATAAAAGACAACAGACCGAGGGTTCAGTTTCTATACATACATCATGTTTTTAAGGATGAGGAGAATTCTTTTAGAGCGATGTTGCAAGCACTGTCCCACGAATATTCTTTTGTGTCGTATTCCGAAGCAGTGAACAAGGTGGTTACGGGCAATATTGACCGCCCCTATTTGTCTATTAGTTCAGATGATGGGTTTCAAAACAACCTTACCGCAGGACGAATCCTCGGAGAAATGGGCATATCAGGGTGTTTTTTTCTTAACCCCGGCCTTGTTTCAGAAACCAATGTTCAAAAAATAAAACAGCACTGTTTTGAAAAACTTGAATTTCCACCGGTGGCATTCCTAAACTGGCAAGAAGTGGGGTTACTGCAGGAAATGGGCCATGAAATTGGGGGGCACACCCTCTACCACGAAAGGGTTTTGGGCAGATCCATGGATGGTTTCGCTGCCGACTGCGAAAAATCAAGAGAGCAGATAACGCATTATTGTGGTGAGCCTAAACACTTTTCCTTTCCTTATGGTCGATTTACTGATTTTTCGCAGGAGGCAGCACAAATCGTGTTTAGGTCCGGTTATGAAAGTTGTGCCTCTGCCGAACGGGGGTGTCATGTGGGTGCTTCCCCATTAGATCCAAACATAGTGTGCATACGCCGCGACCATGTTTTACCGGAATGGCCTATCTCCCATGTACGGTATTTTCTAAACCGAAACATACGCAGGGCTAATCCGTTTGGCAACATATTCCCATATCCAAATCTATGAAGGTCGTTGTTTTAGCCGGTTGCAAAACGGGGGTTGTTGCGCTTCACTTAAAACGACTTCTTGAATCAGGCAGTGTGCAGGTGGTTGCTGTGATTTATAGTGAGGGGCGAACCTTAAACCGACGAAAATTCTGGATTCGCAAAGTAAAAAAAGCGATACGGATAGGTTTTTTTGGGGTTTTGAACGGGCTTCGGATACGCAAATGGTTTGAATATCATACGGATTATTCCATAAAAGATCTTTGTGAGAAACATGGTGTTTCTCTCTATATCACACCCTACGTCAATCATTCTAGCACAGAAAAAACATTCATAGATAGTAGGGCTGATCTGGGGGTAAGTCTTGGTAACGGATACATAGCAACGCGCATATTTACCATCCCGAAGCTGGGCATGGTAAATATACACCATGAAATTCTACCGGATTTTCAAAACGCCCAAAGTGTATTGTGGGCGCTATTTGAAGGGAAAAATCAGACAGGGTTCACCATTCACAGAATCAATAAGCAATTGGATGCCGGCGACATATTATATGTTCGTAAAAACGAAATGGTATTTGGAAAGACTCTTCAAGAGACGGTGGTATTGAATGTGCGCAATTCGTATGAGCAATCGGCACATAAACTGCCTGAAGTGTTGGCCTCGTTTGAAACATACTGTCTTGAGGCACAACCTCAAAATCCCGGGAAAACCTATACGACTCCGGGTTTTTTTGCGTGGTTGCGCATGCAAAAAAACCTGAGAAGACTCAAAAAAAACCAATAAATGCATATTTATCGCATTTTTGACCCATCATCCCTTACTTTGCAGTCTTAATTCGTATTGAACTATGGCAACAACCCAGTGGCTTGATTTTGAAAAGGACATTGCCGAGCTGCACGAACAGCTCACCAAGGCAAAAGAAACCCATGAAAAAGGCAAACTGAATATGACCGACATGATTCAGACCCTGGAGTCAAAAATCAAAGAAGCGCAAAAGGCCATTTACAGCCACCTGAGTGGTTGGCAGAAGGTGCAAATCAGTCGCCACCCCGAAAGGCCTTATACCCTTGACTATATTGAGCATATCGTTACCAACTTCATAGAACTGCACGGCGATCGTCAGGTGAAAGATGATAAAGCCATTGTGGGAGGGTTTGGTCAGATTGACGGTGAAACCTACATGATTATTGGTCAGCAGAAGGGGAGAAACACCAAGCAGCGCCAATACCGCAATTTTGGCATGCCCAACCCTGAAGGATACCGCAAGGCCTTGCGCTTGATGAAGCTGGCAGAGAAGTTTAATAAACCCATCATTACATTTATTGACACACCGGGTGCCAGTCCGGGGCTGGAAGCAGAAGAGCGCGGCCAGGGCGAGGCCATTGCCCGGAATCTATTTGAAATGGCTACGCTGAATCAGCGGCGGTGCATTGGGCATTGGTGTGGGAGATAAAGTGCTGATGATGCAATACACCTGGTACAGTGTTATTTCTCCGGAAAGCTGTTCCAGCATTTTATGGCGTACCTGGGACAAGAAAGAACTGGCCGCAGATGCATTGAAACTGAGTGCGGAGGACATGCTAAAGAACGGCCTCGTTGACGGCATTATTCCCGAGCCCATGGGTGGCGCACACCACGATCCTGAAACGGCGTATAAAAACGTGAAAGCCACCATTTTGAAGGAGATGAAAGCGCTGAAAGCCCTTGATTCCGGCACACTCGTAAACCAAAGAATTGAAAAATTTAGCCATATGGGTGTGGTAGTGGAGGAAGAATAAAGCCAGTTGACAGTTTATAGTTGAGAGTCTAGAGTTTTGGGCCTTCGCCCCTCTGTTCACCCTGAATTTGTTTCGCTAATACAATGCAGAATCTAGTATACTGTTCGTGTATTAGCGCCCATAACCGTCCCATCTGGAGATGGGTAAATGCGTCAACACAAAAACCTTTTCACCTTTGCGGAGGTGGTTGATTAACAAACCCATTATGCTATATGTTTTTTAGTATATTCTGCAAATAGAGCAAATCACTATTGCTTATCAAATAGAAAATGATGAATAATATCGGCAATTTTATTGGCAGTATTTCCTTCACCGTAATACCCTCCTATGTGTTTTCCAGGGGTGATTTCCAGAGCAGGCTTCAGTTCTTTTAAATCCTCAAAAACAAGTATATTCCAATGGTTTGTGAGCGTTTCAAGCCATTCTGTTTCAGGTCTTATTGTTACACAAGGTTTTTTAAGAAACCATGCTTCTTTTTGGAGTCCACCACTATCTGTTATGATTTTTTCTGCATTAACCATATATCCAAGATTATCAAAATATCCCTGTGGGGGAATAAAATGAATGTTAGAATATTTTTCTATCTCAATATTCATGGATGACAGAAGGGCAGACGTGCGTGGATGAATGGCAAAAACAACAGGTAATGACAGGTTGTTAAGAGCGTTTAAAATCTTTATCATCCGGTCTTTATCATCCGTATTGTAGGGCCGATGAAGTGTTACATAGTAATAGGGTTTTTCTTGATGGGCAGATAAAACAATTCGTTTAATAGCCATTTTTAAGGTATCAAGCATAATATCACCAACTATATGGACACCATCAGAAACCCCCTCCTTATCTAAGTTTTTTACTGAAATCTCGCTAGGCACAAACAATAGAGAGCTTAAGTAGTCAGTAAGAACTCTGTTGATTTCTTCCGGCATTGTTTTGTTATAGCTTCGCAATCCCGCTTCAATATGAGCAATAGGTATTTGAAGTTTGGCCGCCGAAAGCGCACCCGCTAAGGTGCTGTTTGTGTCTCCGTAAACAACCAGCAAAGAAGGTTGTTCTTTCAATAAAATCTCTTCAATTGATTCCAGCATGCGTGCAGTTTGTTTTCCATGGCTGGCACTGCCCACATTCAGTTGATAAGCGGGTTCATCAATGCCAAGCTCCTTAAAAAAAATTCGACTCATATTGTCATCATAATGTTGTCCGGTATGTATACTCTTGACCTCAATACTATCGTAATTCTTGAGTGCCATTTCCAAAGGAGCGTTCTTAATGAACTGAGGCCGTGCACCCACTACGGTAATAATTTTCTTTTTCATATTGCATTGCGAAAGTAGCTCAGCATACCCGTTTAATAAAACTAATGAAGGAAACACCAAAGGCGAATTGCAAAAAACAAGCAATAGCCGTTTGTGTTTCTTGAGGGTATTATACTTTTTTCCAAGAGGGGACGTAATTTAACAAAACGGCAGACGCTAGTTGTAAGTATTCCTGGTTAATTAACATTAATTAATATCCTCCACCCACTTTACCCCAAATTCTTCACAATTGTTTGTTTTTTAGAGTCTTATCCCTATTTTCGCATTATTGAGTAATTTTTTTACTCAATAATGCTCCATGATTGAGACCCTCATCTCCTCCAAAACGCGGGTTAAAATGCTGCTGAAGTTCTTTCTGAATGCCAGGGCTACCGCGTATTTGCGGAATCTGGAGGAAGAGTTTGGGGAAAGCACCAACGCCATTCGGCTGGAGCTAAACCGGATGGAAGAGGCACAGATGCTTACATCTGAGTCGGTAGGGAAAAAGCGCATTTTTAAGGTTAACACACGTCATCCTCTGTTCGGAGACATTCACAACATTGTTTTGAAGTATGTGGGTCTGGACCAGATTATTGAGCACGTGATTCGCCGGTTGGGTAGCCTGGAAAAGGTGTACCTGATTGGCCATTTCGCCCGCGGACTGGACAGTGAGATTATTGACTTGGTATTTGTGGGGCAAATTGATAAAACCTACCTCTCCGAACTGGTGGAGAAGGCCGAAGGAATGATTCACCGGCGCATACGCTACATTGCGTTTGCGCCTAAGGATTTTTCCGATGATAAAATAGCTGAAAACGGCATGCACCCTCTATTGCTCTGGAGCAGCGATAAAAGTTAAGTGCATCCAGGGTTTCAGCCCAAACCCGTAGGTCATGCCCTGTGACTGAAGGGGCGGAGCCGTAGCCGGTACACATGGAAAAATCAGACAATCTAACACCGTGGAAAGTGATTTACACAGCCAGCCGGCAGGAAAAAAAGGTAGCAGCCCTTCTGGAGCGGTTTGGTATTGCATATTATTTGCCATTGGTCAAAAAGCTGCGTTTGTGGAGTGACCGAAAAAAATGGGTAGAGATGCCCTTGTTTAATGGATATGTATTTGTTAGGCCCGAACCGAATATGCGTGACAAAGTTCTGGAGATTCCCGGAGTGGTAAAATACCTGAAATACAACGGGGCAGATGCGGAGGTATCAGACAACGAACTAAAATTGATTCAGCGGCTTATTGAAACTGGATACAATGTAGAATCGGCAGACAGGGCAAACCTTAAAAAAGGAGATATCGTAAGCATTCAGCAAGGGCCATTGAAAGGAATCGAGGCTGAAGTCTTGAAAGATGCTGACGGCAGCGAATATATCCTACTCGCATTTGAAACCATTTCACAGGTGGTAAGGGTGAGTGTGCCGGCAGGTATTTTGAAAACACTCAACTAAAGCTAATCATGCCGGAAAAAGAAACATACAGCCGCTTTAGAGAAATTAAAGCACACTATCAAAAAGGTGGTAATATTTTACAATGGATACGGGATAATAAAAAATCCCATTTCCACGATGAACAAGACATCCGAATCAGTTATGATTTACAATCAGGGAATTATATAAAGAAGTTTCTAATAAACAGAGAGTTTAAAGAACAATATGGTAAAAAACTGGCAAGCACCATAGCGTCTTTGGGCACATTCAACACCATTCTGGAAGCGGGTACAGGCGAGGGAATTATGCTGCATCTATTGAGGAAACATTCAGCTACGCCTTGTCCTGAGCTTATGGGTTTTGATATATCCTGGTCACGATTGAAATATGCACGGTATCTGTTTGAACGATTTGCACAACAAGATATTTCTCTGTTTTCGGCCAACCTGTTCAATATTCCCTTAGAAGATAATTCTGTTGACATTGTTTTTACTTCACACGCCATAGAGCCCAATGGAGGCAAAGAAGCGGAGGCGTTGCAAGAGTTATACCGTGTAGCAAACAAGTATTTGGTGTTGCTGGAACCATCATATGATTTTGCCAATGAAGAAGGCAAAAAAAGAATGTTGGAACATGGGTTTATAACAGGGCTGCATCAAGCGGCAGTCGCACTGGGTTATAAAATAAACACATACCAACCCTTTGGGTTGAGTGTAAACGAATTAAATCCTACAGGATTGTTAATTATTGAAAAACCGGCAACCCCCCCCCACTCAACGGCCTATCGTTGTCCTATAACGTTTGAACCATTAAGCAAGACCCATGAGCCTTTCCTGTCTTCAGTTGAAAGCGGATTTGCTTATCCCATTTTACAAGGGATACCCTGTCTTTGTGAAGACAATGCAGTATTGGCTACCCATTTGTTTGATAATCCGGATGAAAAATTTTCTAACCTAATTTTTGACTGATGCCTAATGAACAAATGATTAGTGATACCCAATGGACCGAAATCATTGAGCCGAAAGGCAAATGGTTCGATTTGAAACTGAAGGAGGTGTGGGCTTACCGCGACCTCATCAGCATATTTGTGCGCAGGGATGTGATTTCATCCTATAAGCAGACCATTCTCGGCCCTATCTGGTTTTTCCTGGGTCCCTTGCTTACAGTAATATTATACAGCTTCGTTTTTGGCAATATTGCCAATATACCCACCGATGGCATCCCCGCGCCATTATTTTACCTGGCCGGCACTACCCTGTGGAACTATTTTGCCAACTGCTTCAGCGGCGCATCCTCCACGTTTGTGGGTAATGCAGCCCTATTTGGCAAGGTATATTTTCCGCGTTTAGTGGCGCCTCTGTCCATGGTTATTTCTAACCTACTGCGCACGCTCATACAGTTTATCATGTTTATGGCTTTCTGGGTTTACTATTATACACAAGGCAAGGTGGATTTCAGCTGGCACATGCTGTGGTTTCCTTATCTGATTATGCTGATGGCGCTGCTGGCATTGGGCATAGGCATTGCCATTTCGGCGTTTACTACCAAATACCGCGATTTGAATAACTTTATTCCCATTGGCGTAAATATTCTGATGTATGCCAGTCCGGTTATTTATCCCACTTCACTAGTGCCTGCACAGTTTCAAAAATTCTTATGGTATAATCCCCTACAGCACATCATTGATTGTTTCCGCTATGCCTTCACGGGTGGCGGGCATCTGGATATTGGAGGATTAATATATAGTACGGTATTTACCCTAATCATGTTATTGGCCGGTATCATGCTGTTCAACCGCACCGAGAGAACTTTCATGGATACCGTTTAAAAAAATTTATGACAACCGTAATAAAAGCAGAAAATATTTCCAAACAGTACCGCCTAGGCTATGTGGGCAGCCGCAGCATCAAAGATGATGTAAAACGCTGGTGGTATGGCATACGCGGCAAGGAAGATCCCTTGCTCACCGTGGGAGATAGCAACGACCGCACCCGCAAGGGCGAATCAGACTATGTGTGGGCGCTAAAGGACATCAATTTTGAAATACAGCAGGGCGATACCGTGGGCATCATTGGCCGAAACGGGGCGGGCAAAAGCACATTGCTGAAGTTGCTCTCTAAGGTAACGGCTCCCACTACCGGAAATATTAAGGTAAAAGGCCGTATTGCCTCTCTGCTGGAAGTGGGTACGGGTTTTCATGGGGAGCTTACCGGACGGGAGAACATTTACCTAAACGGCGCCATTATGGGCATGCGTAAGCATGAAATTACGCGCAGGCTAGATGAGATTGTGGATTTTGCCGGGGTGGAGCGATACCTGGATACGCCTGTAAAGCGCTACAGCAGCGGCATGTATGTGCGCCTAGGCTTTGCTGTGGCTGCGCACCTGGAAAATGAAATATTGATTGTGGATGAGGTATTGGCTGTGGGGGATGCAGAGTTTCAGAAAAAGTGTTTGGGAAAGATGGGGGATGTGGCTAAAGGAGAAGGAAGATCAGTGTTGTTTGTGAGTCATAATATGTCTTCAGTAAAAGCACTTTGTAATTCCGGTGTATTATTATCCAACGGTAGTGTTGTTTTC
>JBEDNI010000068.1:0-8623 GCA_041170685.1 Bacteroidota bacterium
AACAAGCGTCAAGCTGTCTTGAGTTTTTTTCATTTGTTCCAACTGCTCAGGCGTTGGTGCTGTGTACCAATAATATCCCGCTAAAATCAGGAAAATCAAGGAAAAACCAATTATAGTATTGCGATCCATAAGGGAACCACAAAGGTACGACAATCCGTCGAAACAAAAAGATGCGAACAACTATAGATTTGACCAATTTATTGTGCTATCTTTGCAGCGTAAAAAATAACCATGGCTAATACGGGTAAAATATCACAAATCATTGGTCCTGTTGTTGACGTAAGTTTTAACCAAGCAGGGTCCTTTCTTCCACAAATTTACAATGCTTTAATTGTCACAAAAGATAACGGGCAACAATTAATTCTAGAAGTTCAACAGCACTTAGGTGAAAACATGGTAAGAACTATTGCCATGGATGGAACTGAAGGATTGCGTAGAGGTATGGACGTAGTTGACCGAGAGTCAGCTATCACTATGCCCACTGGCGAGAGCATTCGCGGACGTTTGTTGAACGTTGTAGGAGATGCTATTGATGGTATGACCCCATTAGACAACTCAAACGGACGTGCCATTCACGCAGCTGCTCCTACTTTTGAAAATTTGAGCACCAGTACTGAACCTTTGTATACAGGAATCAAAGTAATTGATTTGCTTGAGCCTTATGCAAAAGGAGGAAAAATTGGATTGTTCGGTGGTGCCGGTGTTGGTAAAACCGTATTGATTATGGAATTGATCAACAACATCGCAAAGGCTTACTCAGGTATGTCAGTATTTGCGGGTGTTGGTGAGCGTTCACGTGAAGGAAATGACCTTCTTCGTGAAATGATAGAATCAGGCGTTATTCGTTATGGTGAGGAGTTTAAACACTCTATGGAATCAGGCGGATGGGACTTGAGCAAAGTAGATATGAACGAATTGTCAAAGAGCCAAGCAACCTTGGTTTTTGGACAAATGAACGAACCTCCTGGAGCACGTGCTCGTGTGGCTTTGAGCGGACTTACCGTTGCAGAATATTTCCGCGATGGTGATGGCGAAGGCGCTGGTAAAGATATTTTGTTCTTTATTGACAATATCTTCCGTTTCACCCAAGCAGGTTCCGAAGTATCAGCTCTGTTAGGACGTATGCCATCAGCGGTAGGTTACCAACCCACCCTTGCTACAGAAATGGGTGCGATGCAAGAACGTATTACTTCTACTACTCGTGGTTCAATCACTTCAGTACAAGCAGTTTATGTACCTGCAGATGACTTGACTGACCCAGCTCCAGCTACAACTTTCGCTCACTTAGATGCAACCACCGTATTGTCTCGTAAAATTGCCGAATTGGGAATTTATCCAGCGGTTGATCCTCTAGACTCTACTAGTCGTATTCTTACACAAGATATCTTGGGTAAAGAACACTACGAATGTGCTCAAAAAGTAAAATCATTGCTTCAGCGTTATAAAGAACTTCAAGACATCATTGCCATTTTGGGTATGGATGAATTGAGCGAAGAAGACAAATTGGTTGTTCACAGAGCTCGTCGTGTTCAACGTTTCTTATCTCAACCTTTCCACGTTGCTGAACAGTTCACTGGATTGAAAGGTGTTTTGGTTGAAATCAAAGAAACCATCAAAGGATTTAACATGATCATGGATGGTGAAGTTGACGAATACCCAGAAGCTGCCTTCAACTTAGTTGGTACTATTGAAGAAGCAATCGAAAAAGGTAAAAAATTATTGGAGGAGGCAGCAGCCTAATCTATATGTTGGTTGAAATTTTAAGCCCTGACAATACTTTGTTCACCGGTGAGGCATCTTTAGTGACCTTACCAGGAAGCAACGGTAGTTTTCAGATAAAGAACAACCACGCTGCACTCATTAGCAGTTTAACGGCTGGCACTGTTGAAGTAAAATCTGATCAAGGCACCCAGAACTTTGAAGTTACAGGTGGATTGGTTGAGGTATTATCAAACAAGGTCATCGTACTTGTTTAGCATTCATTGAGATAACGCAGTTTATCTCAAAGCAGAATATTAGTTAATCATTGTGCTTAAAAAGGACTCCAAGACGGAGTCCTTTTTTTGTTCGACAAAATTACTCTCTTGTTTAACTTCTAATTTGCACACATTAAACAAAACATGGTGTATTATTTCTCACTTTGTCGATCTTTGTTCAAGGATTCGCCATGAACATTACACAAATTAACTTCGACAAGATGATGGAACAAGAGCTGAGCGCTCTTAGAAACTATGCATTATCGTTAACGCACGATCTTGACGACACCAAAGATTTGGTTCAAGATACCATCCTAAAAGCCTACAGATACAAGGACAAGTTCCAAGCTGGCACTAACCTTAGAGGTTGGTTATACACCATACTCAAGAACAGTTTCATCAACAACTATAGAAGAAATCAGAAACGCAACACCTTCCTAGATACTACTGATAATACATTCTATCTTGACATTCCAAGTCACAGAATTGACAATGATGCTGAGTTGAAGTTTATTCGCAAAGATCTGGAAGAGGCCATCGACAGTTTGCCACTTGAACTTAAAATCACCTTCACCATGAATGCCGAAGGATATAAATACCATGAAATAGCGGAAGAGCTGAACATACCTATCGGAACTGTAAAAACCCGAATCTTCGTTGCAAGACGGATACTGCGGGAGCAACTGGCATCCTATGGTACTGAATTTGGTATGAATGCCATGAATGCTTAACATTAATTAACGAACTTTGCAGGCATCCCGGTTGGGATGCCTTTTTTATATATATGAATAAAAGCCTGTATCTCTGGATTAACATTGTCACCTTACTGGGGCCACTGGCATTATCTTTCGATAAACGCGTGGCATTTCATAAAGTATGGAAGTACTTTCTCACGGCCATGTTCATTACCTCAGGCATTTACCTGATATGGGATGTCATTTTTACAGCATTGGGTATATGGCACTTCAATCCTGAATATGTAACCGGTTTTTACATCATCAACCTGCCATGGGAAGAGATTTTCTTCTTTGTGGCTGTGCCTTATGCCTGTCTGTTTATTTATGCCTGCCTGAGATACTACCTCCCTAAAATCGAACACAGGAATGTGGGACGACTAATTTCAATATTGCTACTCTCATTCAGCATTGGCATGGTGGTATTGCATTACAACAAACTCTACACAGCCGTCACATTCAGCTTGCTGGCATTCACCATCCTAAACCAGCTACTGGTAACACGAGGCAGTTACATTACCCATCTGTATGCAGCATGGTTAATCAGTGTGATACCCATGTTTGTGGTCAATGGTCTTCTAACCGGACTTCCGATCCTGATATATGAAAATACTGAAAACATGGGCATCCGAATTCCCTCTTTTTTACCGGGAATGCAGTACGGAATTCCCCTTGAGGATTTTTTCTACAATCTACTCTATATGATGTGGATGATCTGGATATTTGAAGCAAGAAAAAATAGACAAGCCATCCATCTTTTCACACCCGAAATCGAACAGCAACCCTAATTAGCGAGCGGTATCGCTAAGGGTATGTTTTTTTTCACTGGCCCTCTTGGCTTTTTTACGCTGCGATTTACCCCAGGGTAATGGTAAAAACTTCTCAGGGTAGTGATTAATGTCATAGGCAAGCGTTTCGAGATTGCGGGTCGTTTTCACCAAATTATCATAGAGCACAGGATCTTTAGCCAACTTGCCCAATGAGCCCTTCCCTTGTTCAATATTGCGGGTAATAACGGCTAACGCGGCAGCGGTTTCCTCCAAATCTTTACCGATTTTGTGTAATTCAATACTATCCAGGCGCGCAGTGGTGCGATGAATATTGCTTAGGCTGCCCTCAATGCTTTTATTGTATTGATCCAGATTGGAAGAGAATTTTGCTGCATTGTTTAAGGTAGAGGTCAATCCGGGTTTAGATGCCGACAGGGTACTTTGAATTTCTGCAATGGTATTATTCAACGATGCAAGAACAACGGGCAGCTGATCTACTGCAGCCGTAAGACTCTGTCTGGCAATGATGGCATTTAAATGGGTTAACAGAGAATCTGCACCTGATGCAATGGGAGCAATTTTCTCGTTCACCATGCTCATCACATCTTGCGTATACATGGGCAACAAAGTATCTCCATCTTCCGCGAACAATTTAGAATTCCCCGGAATTAGTTTTAATGTAGTTGATCCTAACAAGGCTGACTCTATCTTAATCTTGGAATTTTTAGGAATTTTAACTTCGCTATAAATTTCAATTTCAGTTACAATCTTGCCGGTCTGCGGATCCATCTCCATATTGCGAAGCTGACCCACCCTGAAACCGTTATACATCACCGCGGTATTATCTGCCAATCCCTGAGCACTGTCATACAATACCACAAAATCCCTGGCACCTCCCAACGGATTATCTTTCCCTACCATATAGTTATAGCCCAGGATAAGCACTGTAATGGCCACAGCTGCAAGTGTACCTACTTTGGTTTCTTTAGAAATTCCTTTAAATAATGCCACCGTAAAAGATATTCAAAGATAATACTAATTAGCGACGTAAATTACTGCTATCATGATTAACCGGTTTAGAATCATCCTGATTTTTAGGGGCAGCCATTTTCTCAACCTCTTTCTTATATTGCTTTACAGCCCTAAAAATTCCCTTAGCAATGGTTCGCTGACCATCATCTGTTTTTAAGAAACCCCTGTCGGATGTATTGGTTAAAAAACCAATTTCTACCAAAACTGAGGGCATAGCGGTTTGCCAGAGTACCAAAAATCCTGCCTGCTTTACCCCACGACTCTTAATCCTGGAAATTCTTTGGGTGTGGGCTTCTACCAAGGTGCTGAATTTCAAACTTTGCTGTAAAAACGCATTCTGAACCAAGGAAAAAATAATATGTCCTTCGGGAGAATTGGGGTCAAAACCACCATATCTCTCATTGGTTTTATAGTTTGACTCAAATTTGATGGCGGCATTTTCTCTTTTGGCCACATCCAGGTTGCCTTGACTTTTATGCAAGCCCATAAAATAGGTTTCAGAACCGGCTGCAGTCGTATTCACATTGCTGTTGCAATGAATGGAAATAAACAAATCTGCCTTAATTTTATTGGCCATGTGAGGACGTTCCCATAATTCCACAAACTTGTCTGTCTTGCGGGTATAAATCACCTGAACATCCTGCATACTATCCTCAATCATCTTTCCCAGCTTCATAGATACCGCAAGTGTTACCGCTTTTTCCCAAATCTCATTGGCTCCGTTACAGCCGGGATCTAATCCACCATGTCCGGGGTCTATAACTATGGTTTTTACCTGTTTGCCAGGCATCCTATTAAATGGTTTTCCAGAGGGTAAAGTAAAAAATATTAACAACAGCAAAAGGCCGGCAAAAAGGCGTCTCATAGCATTTCTTTTTATCATAACTTCATAAACCTTGCCAAAATTTTATCACATTCGAGGAAAATATCGAGGAATGGCAAAGTTTTTGTCGAATTTCGCGGTAACTATCCAATGCTTCAACAAGGTCATGTAAATCTTTATAAACTCAGTCTGTGGAAGTTTTGCCTTGTTTTGATATTAACAGCCCTGATAACCCGTGCAGAAAAGACTTTCGGACAAGTGTCAAATCCTGCCGACACTTCCCGAATTAGCATTAATCGCCCCAAAAGCGAACTCGACAAGCCCATTATTTACAAGGCCGCAGATTCTATTTGGTTTAACCTGAAAAAAAATCGGGTTTATCTGTATAAAAACGCATCCATTGAATATGGAGACATGAACCTTACTGCCCATTTTATTGAGATAGACCTGAACAAAAAAGAGATATTTGCTACAGGAGGACCCGACAGTACCGGAAAATACAGCAATTTGCCCGTGCTGAAAGACGGTAACGACAACTACAAGGCAGACAGTATACGATACAATAGCCAGTCTAAAAAAGGGCGCGTTTACGGGGTGAGACTTACTCAGGATGAAGCCGTTATCCACCTGAACAAAGTTCTAAAGCAGGAAGACGGTAGTTTTGTGGGACAAAACGGTAAAATCACCACCTGTAACGAAGACCATCCCCATTTTTATTTTAATGCAAGCCGTGTGAAAGTAATTCCCAACAATAAAGCATTGTTTGGAGCTGCCAATCTTGTTGTGGAGGATGTTCCCACCCCACTGGCCGTACCTTTTGGAATTGCGCCATTGAAAAAAGGGCAACGAAACGGGATTTTATTTCCCGGCTACGGATATAACCAGTTTAATAAAAGTTTCTACCTGCAAAACTTTGGATACTATATGGGGCTGGGCGAATTTGCTGATGTATCGGTCAATACAGACGCCTATTTAAATGGCGACTTACGACTAGGTATTGCCACCAACCTGATTAAGCGATACAAATACCGCAGCAATTTCGGACTGGGGGCCAGCTGGTTTGGAAATGGGATTGAACGTAGCAGTCCGGCGTTCAAAAAAAATCTGGATTTGAGCATCAGGGGCAATTTTGCCTTTGACCCAAAGTATTTGCCGGGTATTTCATTAAATGGAGATATCAATATACAGACGGGTAATTTTAACCGATTAAACTCCAGGGATATCAATTCGATAAGCAACCAGCAATTTCAAAGTTCCATCAACTTTGGTAAAACCTTTTTACAAAACAAAGTGAACTTCACGGCAGCCGCCAGACACTCGCAAAACACGGCCAACCGAGACTTCAGGCTGGAATTGCCCAGCATGAATCTGGGTGTTTCATCGCTCACACCATTTGCCGGAAAAAACAGCAGTGGAAATAAATGGTATGAACAACTTCGTCTGAGTTACAACATGCAATTCAGCAATGTAATCAACACCAAAGACAGCATACTCTTTAGCAGGGATTACAAGCAGGCACTGCAAAAAACGCAAAGCGGAATTAACCACAGCATTCCCATCAATACGAATATAAAATTGCTCAATGGCATTGTGAATATGTCACCCTCATTCAACTACCGTGAAACCTGGTACCTAAAAGCCACCGAAAAATTCATGGATACGGCGGGGGTAGTTCAGTCACGAGAAGAAAACGGATTTTATAGATTAAATAACTGGGATTTCAACACGGGCTTTACCACTAATATTTACGGTACTTTCCAGCGCAACCATGCCAAAAAAATCAAAGCACTGCGGCATACGATTACCCCCACCATCAGTTTGGGATATCAGCCCAAAATCAATGCGGCTTTGAGGGGTTGGGAGCAAAGCTATACCGATACCGGGGGAAAATCCATTCGCTATAACCGTTTTGAAAGGGGTATTTATGGAGGTGGCCAAAGTCAGTCTGAAAGCGGATATGTTGGCATTGGCATCAATAACAACCTGCAGGGCAAAAAAGTGGTGAGCACAGACAGCAGCGGTAAAGAGAAACTGGAAAAATTCAATTTAATTGATCAGTTGAGTTTTAATACCCGCTACAATATGGTGGCAGAAAAGTTCAAATGGAGTGACGTACAGGCGAATTTCAATACCACCCTGATGAAAAACTTCAACATTACTGCCCGGTCTGCATTCAGTTTGTATCAAAGAGATTCTTTATTGAAAAATGTGCAGCGGTTTTTGTACGAAGACAAGCAAGCCCCGTTGCGGATGAGGAATGCCGGCGTTAGTATCAGTACCCGTCTGAGCCCGGAAATGTTCAAAAAGAAAGTGCAGGCCGAAAATACCAAAACCCTCAAACCCGAGGAAGATCCGGAGAAAAAAGACATTCAAACAAAGCCTGATGATTATTTTCATTTTGACATTCCCTGGAGTCTGGCCTTTACCTATGTATTTGATTATAATGCAGAAGCCAAAACCCGCTCACAACAAATTGGGAGTAACAGAATCAACATCAGCGGCGATATCAGCCTGACACCTGAATGGAAAATCGGCTATACCACCGGTTACGATTTGCATAACAAAGAGATTGCATCCAGCCAGTTTACGGTTTCGAGAAATTTACACTGCTGGCAAATCGATTTTAACTGGGTACCATCCGGGTTTGCCAAACAATGGACCTTCAGTATCAGGCCCAAATCCGGGATGTTGCAAGACCTGAAACTAAATAAACGAGCTTTCTTTAATCCCGTGATGTTCTAAACATTTCTAAACCCATATTTGTTATTAAAACATGACACTTAACATCGGACAATCCGCCCCTGAATTCACCTTATTTAATGACCAAAAGAAAGAAGTAAATCTCACAGACTTTCGTGGCAAAAATGTTGTACTGCTCTTCGTTCCACAGGCATTTACAGGCGTGTGTACAGCGGAACTTTGCCAGATGCGCGATAGTTTGAATGACTACAGCAACATGAATGCCGAAATTTTGGCCGTTTCCGTAGATTCAGTATTCACCCTTGAAAAATGGAAAAAAGACGAAGGTTACAACTTTAATCTGCTTTCCGACTTCAATAAAGAGGTGAGCCGCGCCTATGGTTCTCTTTATGAAGAATGGATTTTCGGTATGAAAGGCGTCTCCAAGCGCAGTGCCTTCGTCATTGATAAAGAAGGAATAATCCGCTACGCCGAAGTACTGGAAAATCCCGGAGAAATGCCCAACCTGCAGGCAGTAAAAGACACTGTAGCGTCCCTCTGACCAATAAGATAATAATAAAATAATCTCCGCATATTTTGCGGAGATTA
>JBEDNI010000069.1:0-8436 GCA_041170685.1 Bacteroidota bacterium
TCCAATCACCTGTTGTTTGTCATTAATATGGGGTATAGCATGGCTTTAAGTTTGAAAAAAATTACCTATGAAAAAAATTTATTCTATGGCATTGTGTCTCATGGCACTGGGTTTGTTTTCCCAAAAACCCGAAGAGAAAAATGTTACCACCGAACTGGGCATATCACCTGGCAATGGGGGTAATACCGTTAACACATTTGGTATAAATGGCCGATATTTTGTCAAAACCAACCTGGCTTTGGTTTTGGGATTAGGCGCTTCCTATTCGCAGGACATTGATAATTTTGCCGAAAACGCGGACGGTACGGGTGAAGAGGGAAGTTTTACAAGTCGAAGTCGCTACACAGAAATTGCGCTGGGTGTACAAAAACACTTTTCCGGCACATCGCGACTTAGTCCTTTTATGGGAGCTGATCTGCTAATAGGAGCTGATGGTTCACATCAGGAGGGTGATGATGCCAACAGCAGCGGATATATAAAAAATTACAGTTATGAGCGAGATGCGCAGGCGGTTCAGGCGGGCATCAGAGCGACTTTAGGTTTTGATTTTTGGGTTGCCAAAGGAATGTATGTGGGTGCTATTTATCATCCTTTAATCATTGTTACTCAAATGCAAGGCGATACGGAAACCACGTCCGGCAGCAATGGGTCTACCACCAAAACAGTTAATCCGGGCGGTATATATAGTTCTTTATCCACTTTTGGGCAGGTGGGAAGTATTCGCGTTGGGTGGTTATTTTAGTGCATGGAAATAACCATAAAAAAGCCCGGCCAGGACCGGGTTTTTTAGGATGGCGATATTTTTACTTACCGGCTTCTGCTGCTGCCTGCATCAGCGCTCTGGTGGTTTTACAGCTCACGATGGCGTTTTCTTTGGCATCCAGAATTTCAAAATTGCCGGGGGTTACGTTTTTCACTTTCACACTCTGGCCAATTTCAAGGGTATCGATGTTTACGTCGATATAATCGGGAAGGTTTTTAACAAAACCACGAACACGAAGACGATTAATCTTTTTAACCAGCTTACCACCGGCCCGAACACCGGGGGAGTTACCAACAACACGAACGGGTATATCCATTACCACGGCACGTGAAGCATCCACAGCCATAAAGTCAGCGTGGATAATGGCTTCAGATACAGCATGAAACTGGAGATCCTGCAAAATGGCATCGTAAGAGTTTCCCTCCAGGTCAATCTTTACTTTGTACACATTGGGGGTGTAAACCAGGTTTTTGAAGTCGGATTCATAAATGGTAAAATGCAGATTTTCGCCTGCACCATACATTACGCAAGGCACTTTACCTGCGTTTCTAAGGGTTTTGGCATTCGATGTGCCGCTGCCTTCTCTTTTTTCTGCTTTGAACAAAATGGTTTTCATATTCAGTAGTTACGCTTATTGTTTATTGTTTAATTGCTTTTTAAATCCAGGTTGGTCTGACTATTGTGAATCTGTTTGAACAGAGAGCTAATGCTCCCGTTCTCGTGCACATTGCGGATAGCCCGAGCAAGGAGGGGGGCCACAGAAAGCACTTTGATTTTGTCTGAATGTTGCTTCAGGGGAATGGTATCGGTTACTACCAGCTCTGTGAGCACGCTGTTGGCGATGTTTTCATAAGCTTTTCCACTCAGCACCGGATGGCAGCAAAGAGCACGAACACTGCGGGCACCTTTTTCCATCAGCATGGCCGATGATTTGCAGAGGGTACCGCCGGTATCGATGATGTCATCAATCAGCACCACGTCTTTATCCTGAACATCGCCAATGACAGTCATATTGGCGATTTCGTTGGCTTTTTTACGTTCCTTATCGCATATAACCATGGGAAGATTCAGTGCTTTGGCTACTTCGCGTATACGATTGCTGGCACCCACGTCAGGAGCGGCAATCACCAGATTATCCTGAGGCAAGCTGCGAATGAATGGAACAAATATGATAGACCCTTCCAGGTGATCCACGGGAACATTAAAGAAACCCTGTATCTGAGGGGCGTGCAGTTCCATGGTCATTACCCGGTTGGCACCTGCGGTACTCAGCAAGTCGGCAATCATTTTCGATGCGATGGATACACGGGGTTTGTCTTTTCGGTCTTGCCTTGCAAACCCGTAGTAAGGAATTACGGCGGTGATGTAATTGGCGCTGGCTCTTTTTGCAGCATCAATTGTCATCAATAATTCCATTAGATTGTCGGTGGGGGGAAAGGTGCTTTGAACAATAAAAACATCGCATCCCCGCACACTTTCATTGAAAACGGGCTGGAATTCACCATCGCTAAAACGGTTTACAACCAGTTCGCCCGGCTCCAGACCATAGTAATCGCAAATACCTTTGGTGAGTGAGGCAGAAGCACTGCCCGAAAAGATTTTTACTGGGTTTAGTAGTGATGACATAATCTCTGTATTTTACTGTCTCTGTGCCCTACAAAAATAAAGCACAGATATCATCAAATCAGCGTTTTGTTGTCCGACTAGGGCTCGAACCTAGACTCTTCTGAACCAAAACCAGACGTGTTGCCAGTTACACCATCGGACAATTTTGGGAGTGCAAAGGTATTATGAATTGTTCAATAATGCAAGATTGCCACTTATTTATATAATGTCTCACGTCGTTTTTTTTGGAATTGTCGTGTGTTTTTACTATATTCGTATTATTCGTTAGTACACATGATGTAAACGCAATCCCAGCACCCTATTATTTCCGGAAACCGAGGCCTAGGCCCGGGGTTCGTTCTTTGACAGGGAGCACCGAAGAGGCAGGGGATTGCCGGGTGCGTTTTTAGTTTTTTTTCCGCCCCGTTTCCGGCTTTAATAATTCAATTACATCATGAAAAAACAACTTTCTATTTATGTTCCGCTGTTTAAATGCAGCGTTTCCCTTGAATGTCCGGTTAGAAACGATCGTTTCCTGTGGCACATCACCTACAATCAAAAAAACCTGAATCTGCTCATTGCTCGGCAGGGCCTTGCATTGCCACTTTGGGGCGCAGTATATGCCCATCAGGCATTACCCTCTTTCGATTTTATGTATCCTTACTTTGTGGATCGCGAAGACTGGTTCTATCCAAATCATCGAAATGATGGTGCGCAGTTTGATGATTATGCCTTCTGGCGCATCGACACCCGCTTGTGTGGCGTAACCTGGTACCTGGATCCGGGAATGGAGAGAGACAGCGAATACCTAAAAGTGCCACACCATCATTACCTGTGCACACCCAACGCTATACCCCCGCATGCGCTGCGCCTGTATCGGTTTAACTTGGACAATTACCGATTTCGAAATCCCAAAATAATTTACAGAAACGGATGCGCCCTTGTTCGTCCCATCCGTTCTGATTTTGACACGTTGGAGCCCGTAGATGAAGTTAATTGTTTGATTCGCAAGGCGGCGTAATAAACAAAAAAGAGGCCTGACAGGCCTCTTTTTTGTTTTATAAACAGACAGACTATTTTATTTAGCTACGCCCACACTGCGTTTTTCCCTGATAACGGTTATTTTCACCTGGCCCGGATAACGCATCTCAGTCATGATGCGATTGCTGATTTCAAATGCCAGTACATCGGCCTGGTCATCGGTACTTTTTTCAGCACTCATGATAATGCGCAGTTCACGGCCCGCCTGTATGGCGAATGCTTTTTCTACACCGGGATAACCCAGGGCCATGGTTTCCATGTCCTTGATACGCTGAACATAATGCTCATCTCCACGTCTTGCACCGGGTCTTGATCCCGAAATGGCATCACAGGCCTGAATAACAGGGCTGAGGAGGCTTGTCATTTCAATTTCATCGTGGTGGGCGCCTACAGCATTGATAACTTCGGGGTGTTCGCCATACTTTTCGCAAAGCTTCATACCCAACAGTGCGTGTGGTGTCTCCTCATCGGTATCCGGCACTTTGCCAATATCGTGCAACAGTCCTGCGCGTTTGGCCAGTTTCACGTTCAGTCCCATTTCAGCAGCCATGGTGGCACAAAGGCGCGCCACTTCGCGGCTGTGTTTCAGCAGGTTCTGACCAAAGCTGCTACGGAATCGCATACGACCCACATAGCGAATGAGTTCAGGATGCAGACCGGTAATGCCTAGATCCACTACGGTTCTTTCGCCCCATTCTACCACCTCTTCTTCGATCTGTTTTTTGGTCTTTTCTACTACTTCTTCAATACGGGCAGGGTGAATACGGCCGTCTTTAATCAGTCTTTCCAGCGAAACGCGTGCAATCTCCCTGCGGATGGGGTCATAACAGCTAAGTACAATGGTTTCGGGGGTGTCATCAATTAGAATTTCTACGCCGGTTGCAGCCTCAAAAGCTTTGATGTTTCTGCCTTCACGGCCAATAATACGGCCTTTTACATCATCATTTTCGAGAGGGAATGAGGTAACCGTGTTGTCGATGGCGGTTTCTGCAGCCGTACGCTGAATGGTTTGCAGTACAATGCGTTTGGCATCGCGGGTAGCGCTGAGCTTGGCTTCTTCCACAATGTTCTTGGCAATGGCCAGTCCTTCGGTGTGAGATTTGATGCGGATGTTTTCCAGCATTTGCTCTTTCGCTTCAGCGGCACTCAAACCGGCCATTTTTTCCAGCTGTTGCAATTGCTGCTCTCGCATAGCCTCTACATCGCGCTGTTTTGTTTTCAGTCCCTCCAGTTGGGCTTCAAATGTTTCGCGGGCCTTGGCCAGTTCTTCCTCTTTTTGCTTTACATTCTGAAGTTTCTGATCCCAGCTCTGTTCTTTCTGTCGTATGCGGTTTTCTGCATTCGACATTTCCTGATTGCGGCGGTTGATTTCTTTTTCATGCTCGGATTTTAGGCCCATGTATTTTTCCTTGGCCTCCAGAATCCGGTCTTTCTTTAAATTTTCTCCTTGCAGTTTGGCTTCTTCAATCAATGATTTGCGCTCGGCTTCGATTTGTTTGCGTCTCAGCAAAACAAATACAACATATCCGAGTGCCAGTCCGATTAAGATACCGGCAAGGCTGAATACTACGATTTCCATGTGTTTTTTTCTCCTTCTTTTTTTGTTTTGGTGAAGGTGAATCGAACGCGTTAATCAGATAAAACGGATGTTAAGATCAATACCCCTGCAACAGCTGCTCAATTTGTTGCAAATCCTGTTCCCACGCCGGATTTTCTTCCTGTCTTTCCGCTCTCAGGCGCAGCAGGTCTCCGGTAAAGTCCAGTGCCGCCCATGCCAGGCGGTCGGTTTCGTCTCCTGCATGAAAGGCCCTGAAGTCTTCCATGCGATTATTCAGCATCCGTGCGGCTGTTTTTACAAATTCCTCATCTCGTGGAGCCACCCTTAGCGGCAGGACTTTTCCTGCTATGGCTACACGTACTGGAATTTTTTCTTCAGGTCGCACGCTTACGTTTTATTCGTTTAACAGATCAATACACCTGTCAATTTCCCGTATCAACTCATTTACCTTGTTTTTCATTTCTTCGGTATCAGAATCTTCCGGGGTTAAATTCTTTGCAAGTTTAATCAATTTATTTTGTTCTGTAAGCTCCGACAAGGTATTTTTTTGCAATTCCACGGTTCTTTCCAGCCCTTCAATGCGGTCACGCATAGATTCATTCTCATTTTTTAGCAATCGGTTTTCCTGCAATAGGTTTTCAACCTTTATGCGAATTTCAGAGAGTCTTGCTGTGAGATTTTGCATGGCTTATTTTCTGATGTGCGCTCCGGCGCGGCTTTCAAACGCATTCATCAAGGCATTTACGGCAGCATCGGCCTCTGTGTCGGTGAGGGTTCTGTCTGCTACACCCAGCATAAATGAAATGGCGATGGCTTTTTTGCCTGCCTCCAGGGGCTTGCCCTCAAACACATCAAACACATTCATTTCCTGCAAGATAGCAATGTTTTGTGAAACGGCTATTTTTTCCAGCTCTGCGTATGGGACAGTGCTGTCCACCACCAGACTCAAATCTCTGCGCATTCTGGGGAATCGGGGTGGATCAACCACTTTAAATCCAATGGTTTGGGTGCCCGCTTTCAGTGCATTCCATGCAATTTCTGCATACCATACATCGCCGTCCAGGTCATATTCCTTGAGTAACCCGGGTTCTACCTGCTGAAGTTTCCATCCTTCGTGTGCTGTTGATATGCGCAGGCTTTGCTGCACCATAGTTATCGCTTCTTTCAGGTGATAATAATCCAGTCGCACCGACTTCTTGCGCCAGGTTTCAAGGGTGTCGTTGCCCATCATCAAAAGGCCCAACATTTCAGTTTCTTCAAATTTGTTGCCGGTGGTGCGATAAACGCGGCCAAATTCATAAAACTTCACATCCGTGTTTTTGCGATTGCGGTTGTATTGAGCGGCCTGTAGCATCCCCGGCAGCAAAGAGGCCCTCATAACGGCCATGTCGTTACTTAGCGGGTTGCTCAGCGTGGTAAGTTGCTCAGAAAATGGGCGGTGGGTGTTTTCCGAACCCAGACTATTGTTAATAATTTCATAGAACCCATGTGCCTGCAGGGTTTTTCCTGCCCTGTTTTTCATCACACGGTTCTGATTACCCTCGAACCCACCCAGTGAAATCTGCATATTGCCTTGTAGTGGAACTCGGTCAAATCCATAAATGCGCATGATTTCTTCTATCAGGTCCACCGGCTGTTCAATATCATTGCGCCATGAAGGAACGCCTACTTGCAGTGCATCATTTGGAAGGTCAGTTACCGTAAAGCCCAGATTTGTGAGAATCTGTGAGCAGGTAGCATTGTCAATATCCACGCCGGCAAAGCTGCGTAGTTTGTTTAAATCCAGTGTCAGCTGCAGGGGCTCAAAGCGAGTAGGATATACGTCCGTAAGGCCGGTGATGCTTCCACCCGCGGTTTCCATGATGAGGGCAGCGGTGCGCAGTGCGGCTTTCAGGCACATTTCCACGTCGGTACCCCTTTCGAAGCGGAAAGAGGCATCGGTATTCAACACGTGCTTTCTGGCTGTTTTTCTCACCTTGCCGGGGTGAAAACAGGCACTTTCCAGGAGTATGTCAGTCGTTTGGCTGTTTACGCCGCTTTCCAATCCGCCAAATACGCCGGCAAGGGCCACAGGGCCCGAGGCATCGGCTATGATAAGGTCATTCTCACCCAGATTTCTTGATTGTTTGTCAAGCGTAACCAAGGTTTCTCCCTGTTTTGCCGTGCGCACATGAATTTGACTGCCTTTGAGGGCATTTGCATCGAAGGCGTGTAAGGGTTGCCCGAGCTCGTGCAGCGCATAGTTGGTGCAATCCACCACATGGTTGATGGGTTCAATGCCAATGCTGCGAAGGCGGTTTTGCATCCATTCGGGCGAAGGCACCACCTGAATACCTGAAATTTCCAGTGCCACATACCGCTTGCAGAGTTCGGCATTGGTAATTTCAATGCGGGTTTTAGCTGAAGCCCCATTAAAATTGGCGGCATCCGGCATTTGGATTTTTTTGTTGTAAAGGGCGGCCAGGTCTCTAGCCACACCCAGGTGCGATGCGGCATCACCACGGTTTGCGGTAAGGCCTATTTCCAGTACGGTATCGGAAATCACCTTGAAATATTGGGCTGCAGGCATTCCGGTAGGTGCATCCGCGGGCAAAACACGTATGCCATCGTGCGAACTACCCAATCCGCACTCATCATCGGCGCAAATCATGCCGCGGCTGATTTCTCCGCGTATTTTGGCTTCGCCAATGGTGAAGGTGCCTTTACCGGGCACGGTCACTTCCGTTCCCGGCAGCGCCACGATTACTTTTTGGCCTGCAGCCACATTGGGTGCCCCGCAAACAATAGGCTGGGCCTCACCGGTGCCAATATCCACGGTGGTAACATGTAACTTATCGGCATTGGGGTGTTTTTCGCAGGTTAGCACATGCCCTATCACAAACCCACGCAATCCGCCGGGTATGGAATCGGCTTTTTCGATGTGTTCCACTTCCAGTCCTGATACGCTCAGTCGCTCAGCTATGTCAGCAGCAGAAAGGGTATTGCCCAGAAAATCGCTCAGCCATGAATGGGAAATGCGCATTGTTGCAAAGATAGGAACAGAGATGCATGTTGTAAAAGGGGGGCAGTAATTACATAAAATCCAGTACGCAGTTATAGTTCCATACGCTGTGTGGCTGAATGGATATGCCAACCACCGAATATCCGGCTGAAAGGCAGATTTTCCGGTGACCCAGACTGGGAACCCCATCATCAATCAAAAGTTGCAGGATAATGCCAAGGCCGTTTTCATGCCCGTAAGAGCAACATTCTCCCGTAAAATAGCTATTGCATCTACTTCCTGTTTGGGGGTCCCTGTTGCGAGAATGGCCGGTATAGCCGGTTTTCCCGGATTTGAGGGCATGACACCAGGCCGATTGATAACATTGAAAATCGGGGAAGATGGGGTTCACCGGTTCCATTTTCATCATGGTTTTTACCAGCGAATTATGGTAACTGTTGTTTTTATCCCAATTGGGAATTACAAATT
>JBEDNI010000070.1:0-8405 GCA_041170685.1 Bacteroidota bacterium
TGTTTTAATGTTTTTTTAGTAACTTTGAAGTGTGTTTGACCGGAAATTGCTAAAAATCATGGAAGACAACCTCAGCAAACAAAAGGTATCACTATTGCTGGGAGCACGCCGCGTAGGCAAGACCGAACTGCTTCAAACCCTATATAGCAAAAAGCAAAAAACAACACTTTGGCTAAACGGCGAGGACAACGATACCCACATACTGCTGGAAAACCGCACCACAGCCAACTACCGCAAAATACTGGAAGGCTACCGCCTATTGATAATAGACGAGGCACAGTTCATTCCCGATGTTGCACGCAAGGTGAAGCTGATGATTGACAACATAAAACCATTGCATGTCATCCTTACCGGATCATCAGCGTTTGATATTGAAAAAATGGGAAATCCGCTGGTAGGCAGAACACTCAACTTTCACTTATTTCCGCTTGCTCAAATGGAATGGAAGCAAAAGGAAAGCTTGCTACAAACCCGGCAAAATCTGGAGGACAGACTCATCCTGGGCAGCTACCCGGAAATAAGTCAGTTGAAAACCTACAAAGAAAAAACAGACTATCTGCGAGAACTGGTCAACACTTATTTGCTTAAAGATATCCTAATGTTTGAGCAAATTAACAATGCGCAAAAACTTCGCGATTTGTTGGTATTACTGGCCCATCAGGTAGGAAATGAAGTGTCCATGCAGGAGCTTGGGCAGCAACTGGGCATGAGTAAAAACACCGTTGAACGCTACCTGGATTTGCTGAGCAAAGTATTTGTTATTTATAGCCGCAGCGGTTACAGCGGAAACCTGAGAAAAGAAGTTGCCAAAGGACGCAAATGGTACTTTGCCGACAATGGTATCCGAAACGCCCTCATCGGCGATTTCAGGCCACTAGCCGTACGCAGGGATGTGGGAGCGCTATGGGAACAATATATTCTGTCTGAAAGAAACAAGTATCATGCCTACCATAGCCACGATACAGAAAGCTATTTCTGGCGAACCTACGACCAGCAGGAAATAGACCTCATTGAGGTTGAAAACCGGCAATTGACTGCTTTTGAGTGCAAATGGACGGATGACAAATGCCGGATCCCCGTTGCCTTTGCCAAAGGATACCCCAAGGTGCCGTTTCATCTGATTAACCAGCGGAACTACCTGGATTGGATTGGAGCATGAAACCATGAATAAAAAAACACTGCAAACCTTGCTGGATGAACATCTGCAACGGTTTAACGATACATCGTTTATTTCGCCTGATCCTATCTCAGTACCCCACCGATTCAGCAAGAAACAGGATATTGAAATTGCCGGTTTATTTGCGGCCTTGCTGGCCTGGGGCAACCGCACTTCCATCATAAACAGCGCAAACAGACTGACGGCGCTAATGGACGAAAGTCCCCATGATTTTATTATAAACCACCGGGAAAAAGACAGAAAACGTTTCGAAAAATGGGTACACCGTACATTTCAATACAGCGACTTACTGTATTTTCTTGAATTCCTTCAGCATCATTACACCCATCATAACAGCTTAGAAACTGCCTTTTCGTCAGGCATGAAAATCAATGACCCTCATGTAGAAAACGCATTGATTTACTTTCACCGGTATTTTTTCTCCCTGCCCCATCTCAACAGAACCGAAAAACACCTGCAGACACCCCTGAGAAAAAGTGCGTGCAAAAGAATCAACCTATTCCTCCGCTGGATGGTACGTTCAGATGCAAAAGGGGTTGATTTCGGCTTGTGGAAAGACATCGCACCATCACAACTTATTTGTCCGCTGGATGTGCACGTGCACCGAACTGCCACACAACTCAAACTCATAACACGCAAACAGGCAGATTGGTATACTGCGCTTGAACTCACTACCAATCTAAAAAATTTTGACGCCGAAGATCCGGTAAAGTATGATTTCGCCTTATTCGGAATAGGAATGGAGCTGGGTGGTAAAAAGTTGATAAAATGACGAAATGTCACATTACCGATACGCCTATCTTTGGTACGACATTTGAAATCAAATATTCACTAATTTAATATATCATGGCTGAAACTTTCACAAGCGGCAACTGGAATGAAAAAGTGCTGCAATCAGACAAACCCGTACTGGTAGATTTTTGGGCAGAATGGTGTGGCCCTTGCCGTATGATTGGACCAATCGTTGAAGAAATTGCAAAAGAATACGACGGTAAGGCCGTAGTAGGCAAACTCAACGTTGATGAAAATGGCGATATCGCAGGCAATTATGGTATTCGGAGCATCCCTACCCTGCTTGTTTTCAAAGGCGGGCAGATCGTTGATAAGATCGTAGGTGCGGTTCCCAAACCTTCCATCACCCAGAAAATTGACGCCGTACTTTAACTGAATTGATTTTTCATCAAAAGGTCGGTAATACCGGCCTTTTTTCGTATATTTGATAGTCTATGCTTCTGGAAGAAGTTCAGCAGTACCAAAACCTTGAACTGCTTGCAAAGCAAGTGGTGGAAGGCTTCATTACCGGCATGCACAGAAGCCCCTTCCATGGATTCTCGGTTGAGTTTGCCGAGCACAGACCTTACAATCCCGGAGAAAGCACCAAAAACATTGACTGGAAACTGTACGCCAGGACAGATCGTATTTACACCAAGCGATTCGAGGAGGAAACCAACCTCCGCTGCCGCATCGTATTGGATGTTTCGGGCAGCATGTATTTCCCGGCACCGAGTATGGCAAAACTTAAATTCTCTGTATTGGCTGCTGCTTCAGTTTGCCAATTGCTCTACAAACAAAGGGATGCTTTTGGATTGACCACTTTTGGTGAAAACATCATTCAGCAAACATCGGCCCGGAGCAGCAGGGCACATCTGCAAGAAATCCTGCATGAACTCCAGGGGTACTGGGATGTAAAAAAAGAACCCCAGGCATCCGTAAATACCCGCATTGGTTATTGTCTTGAGCAAATTGCACTTACCCAGCACCGCCGGAGTCTCGTGGTTGTTTTCAGCGACATGTTTGAAAACCTGGCAGATGATGAAAACATCTGGAAGGCCATTCAGCAAATAAAATTCGCCAAAAATGAAATCATCATGTTTCATGTTCAGCATGCTCCCCAGGAGGTTCAATTTTCTTTTAACAATAAACCCACTCGTTTTATCGACACAGAAACGGGTGAGAATATCCTGCTGAATCCGGCCGAAATTAAAGACGCCTACCTGTCACAAATTTCCCAATTAGAAAAAAAGATAAAAGATCGCTGTCTTCAGTACAATATAGACTTCTACCCCATTGATGTTTCAGGGGATTTCAATCAGGTATTGCTACCATTCTACCTGAAAAGAATGAAACTTGCCTAGCGGTTAAAATTCAGACGCATTGGGTTATAGTTTTCTGTAAGACCATGATCCCAGCCCAGCGCACCATTCACCCATACCTTTTCTACAGAATGATTAAACAACATCCCGTTTAGTGGACTCCAGCCGCATTTATACAGTATATTTTCCGGCGTTACCTTATAGTGAACATGGGGCCTGACAAGAACCAAATCGGCATAATAACCTTCTCTGATATACCCGCGGCGGTCAATCTGAAAACAAATCGCCGGTTTGTGACACATTTTATCTATCACTTTTTCGTAACTGATTTTGCCTTGCAATGCATATTCAAGCATGAGCTGCAGACTATGCTGAACCAGAGGAAGACCCGAAGGGCTTTGGGTATAGGGCATTTGTTTTTCCTGCAAGGTATGAGGTGCGTGATCCGTAGCAACAATATCCAGACGGTCGTCTAACAGGGCATTCCATAGCGCTTCTTTGTGTCGTGGTTCTTTAATGGCAGGATTGCATTTAATGAAATTGCCCAGCTTCGCATAATCATCAGCGGTAAAATGCAGGTGATGAACACAAACTTCAGAAGTGATGCGTTTCTGTTCCAGCGGGATATCATTTCGAAACAGATCCAACTCCTCTGCAGTGGTGATATGCAGTATATGCAAACGGGTATTGTGATTGATAGCGAGTTCCCTTGCAAATGAAGAGCTAAGCAGACAGGCCTCTTCATCTCGAATCCTGGCATGTTCGGCAGGGGGAATATCTTCACCATATTGTTGAATCCACTTTGCCAGGCGTTCCTTTACGCGATTTTCATTTTCACAGTGGGTGGCTATTAAAACCGGAATCTCAGCAAAAATGCGGTTAAGCACCTCAGCATCATCTACCAGCATGTCGCCGGTACTGCTGCCCATAAAGATTTTAACCCCACAGGTTGTTATGGGATTCACCTTTTTCAGTTCCTCCAGATTGTCATTGGTGGTGCCCATAAAAAAGGAATAATTAACCGCGCTGCGGGCAGCCCCTATGCCCATTTTTTCTTCAAGCCGTGCAATGGTAGTGGTCTTAGGAATCACATTGGGCATTTCCATGTAAGATGTAACACCTCCGGCCAGAGCAGCACGGCTTTCGGTATATATTTCTGCCTTATGGGTTAAGCCCGGCTCGCGAAAATGCACCTGATCATCGATGACGCCCGGGGTGAGAAAACAATCCGTCGCATCTATTTCTTCGGCCATGATGTCACCAATCCCATTTCGCTCTATTCTGGAAATAAACAATCCTTCCATCAGAACGTCTGCCCGGTATATTTCGCCCTCATTAATAAGGCTTGCATTGCGAATTATGGTTTTTTTCATCCGAATTTACCATACAAAAATAAGGACTGACCAAGGCGAATACCATGATTTGTTTCCATAGGTATGACAACCCTATCTTTCACGTATGACAATTGTCATTTTTTCGCCTGTATAAAGCCAATAGCTTCGTAACATTAAAATCTACCACCATGATTGACATACCAGAAAACCATCTTGCCCATACCGTAATTGGGCTGGCAATAGAAGTCCACAAAGCGCTTGGGCCGGGACTGAAAGAAAGTGTATACCGTGAATGCCTCTTATATGAACTTGGGCAAAACGGTATTTCAACAACCTCCATGAAACCCCTGTCTGTCACCTACAAGAACCTGCATATAGATGATGGTTACAGCATAGACCTGGTGCTTGACGACAAGTTGGCCATTGAACTTGAAACTTGCGAACAGATTACCGATCAGCATGTACATAAAATGCTGCGCAATATGAAACTGGGTAATTATCGCCTGGGCCTTATCATTAATTTTAATTCACCCCTATTAAAGAATGGGATTCGGCGGGTGGCCAATCACAGATTGCTGCCTGAAGAAAGTCGATTCCTGCCCGAATATGCGAGATATTAAGCAATACGGGTAATTTCGCACCGTGAGTACGGGCGCATTTAATATCCGGGTTTATGGCATTGCAATTCAGGAACGAAAATTGCTAATTTCCACTGAATTGGGCGGGGACCATGCATTTACCAAATTCCCCGGTGGCGGACTTGAACCCGGCGAAGGTATTGCCGATTGCCTGATTAGGGAATGGAAGGAAGAGCTGAATGTGGATATTGGCCTTGGGGATTTGTTTTTCGTAAATGAATTCTATCAACCCAGTGTGTTCAACCCCGCGCAACAGATTATTTCGTTCTATTACATGGTGAATTTACAAACAGAAATTCCTGTATATAAAGCCATTGAAAAAAGATGGAATAAAGAATATCTGGTGGAATTTCGATGGGAAGACATTCACACGCTGCAAATCGAGGACTTTACATTTCCTATTGACAAAAAGGTATTTTCCCTGCTTAGTGATATTTACCGCAAAATGTGAAAGCTGCCGCTAATGGTTCTGCGTTCGTTGTCACAGCCGATCCATGTTGCCAGGTAAACATAAGCACCTTCAGGAGCCGGTACCCCATTGATATTGCCATCCCAGTTCACATCCGGTGACTCCAGTTCAATGAGTTTTTCGCCCCAGCGGTTGTAAAGCTTCACATTATATAGCGTACCCACCTTAGGGAATTTATTCATGGGATAGAAATCATTGATGCCATTTCCATCCGGTGTAAAGGCGTTGGGCATAAACAATCTGGACGGATATAAATCACCTCTTTTATTGATAGTTACGGTATCGGAGCCAAAGCACCCGTTGGCATCTTTCACCTTTACCCAATAGGTTCCGGGATCAATTGCTTTGTAGGTTCTCTCTGTTGTTGCGTTATGCCAGCGATACCATTCCATGCCTGCCCCTGCATCCAGCACAGGATGAACCGACAGGCAGACCAGGGTATCATTGCCCAGATTCACTCGAGGGTTTAAAAACAAGTTTACATTAATAGAATCTGATTCTGGACAGCCAAAGCGATTGATAACGGAAATGGTAAGCTTACCCGGCTTTTGTAGTCTGAAGGTATTCCCGGTAACCTCATTATTCCATACCACAGACTGAAAATCGCTGCGCGGCGCAGTCAGGAGTGTATCTATACGCTCGCAAAACCGCATATCAGGGCCCAGTGACAAGGTAGCCGGAAAATTATACAGATTGAATGTGTCCCACGTACTGCAAAGACCGCGTGTAACACGAACCACATAGGTGCCGGGTGTTTTTATGGTAATGGAAGATCCTGTTTCACCATTGCTCCAGCGAGTAGCAGTGGCGGTGGGGTTTTGATTATTGAATGTGACCGAATTTCCGGGGCAAACTATGGTGTCCCTAATGGATAATACCACAGGTGAAAAGCGATTGATGTAGGCAGTGTCGATGGATTTGCAACCATTCACAGTAGTTCCTGACACAATATACGTTCCTGACTGATTTACAGTAATGTTGGGCGTGGTAGCACCTGTATTCCACAGATAACTTTTCAGCCCTGAGGTGGCCCTCAGGGTGCGAGAGAATTGTTCATCACTACAATACAACGTATCACCGGTAATTGCCACCTTGGTCCGATCGACGGCAAGTATCATACTATCTCGCCATTTGCAGGTGTTTTTGGTCACCTCCAGCCAATATAGTCCCGGTTGATTGATTGTAATCGAGGGGGTGGTTTGGCCATTGCTCCAGAGATAAAAATCACCGGTAAGATTAGAGGTCAGATTGAGAGTTGCCCCTTCACAAATGGTTGTATCTGTCTTTAAATCCGGCTTTTCCGGTTTGAGTACATCCATTTCTGCCTCAAAAGTATCTGAACAACTATTTTTCCATGCTATAAGTTTTATTTTAAATTTACCTGCATATGGGAATGTGTACGTAGGCTGGTATAGATTAGATGTATCCGTGCTGATTCCGGGCACTCCAAAATCCCAGTGATAGCGTGTTCCGCCCTTACTCTGGTTTCTGAACTGGTATTTATAACCACAAACCACGGTTGGCACAAAGTAAGAGGCCACTACATCAATCACACAGGCCTGTACGTTAAACTGATAATCCCTCATGGTTTCTGAAATCAGCTTGCCATTGCGGTATTCCTTCACCCGGATTCCCACCACAAACTGACCGGTTTGCGTGGGCACCAAAGTCATTTTACCGGTAATGGGATCAATATTGAGCAAGGGATTACCGTCAATCGGTGAACTGGTAGAATACCCGGAACCCCAAGTAATTCGGGAAAATGGTGGATTTTCAAGATTGCCGTTAAACCGGTTATCGGGCCTGGGCTGTGTTCGTGTCCCCCCTGTGTAAGGCAAAAACAAATCATAGGCTAGGCTGTCGCCGTCAGGATCTGTAGCACTGTGGTCAAAATTAAGGGGCGTATTGGTACAAAGGAAGTTGGGGGGAAGTTCTTTGAATACTGCGCTGTTATTTTCTTTTTGATTGGGAGTATTACGGGCGTCGGGTATGGCTGTCCAGTAATTTGCACCGGTACCTCCGGGGTCAAACAGATTGGAAATGCTGTTATTCCGGCAGCATCGCTGAAATGAAATGATATAGCCGCCTGTTCGAGGAGCCAGTGTAAGCGTAGTTTCATACCAGTAATGATCTACGCAGGCATTGGGGGCAATCGATATGCAATTGTAGTTGGTTTTTTGGATTCTTTTGGGACCGCTCCTCGAAATTTCAACCGGATAGCCGCTGATTATTCTCCTTGTACTGCCGTCCCACACCCCAAACCAGGCTGTGGCATCACTGGATATGGCGCCCGGATCTCCATTTACACAATCAATATACAAATCAAGTCTGACCTTATAACGATTTGAACCCAGGTAGGTATAAGTCATTTCCCCTCCAACGATGTGGGTGGCGGAAGCAACAGAAATCCACAGAAAAAATGCTGCCGACAGAAGTTTCCTGAGATATGACCTAAATATATCCAATCGCTATTCTATACAAAAATACAACAAAACCAAGGGCTACCACCAAATTAACAGGCCAAAATTGAGGGAATGCCCTAAAACATTACACAACACACAACCACAGGTGAATAATCGTTTTTGAATCTTCATCTTTTATTGTTAATTTAAATGCCAAATTTTTGTTAATTTTTTTACCATGAAAAAACACATTGCGCACATGGATTTGGACAGCTTTTTTGTAAGTGTAGAG
>JBEDNI010000071.1:0-8341 GCA_041170685.1 Bacteroidota bacterium
ATTATTGCCTGGGCCTGTTCCAAAACACCCACAACCGCTTGAACATCCCGTGCAGCAGCCAGTGTTTCCATTTGTTCTTGATGCCGCTGTGCAATTATATGTTCCCGAGGAAAGGCTTGTGCTTGTCAAATACACAACGCCTCCACCACCGCCTCCACCTGTGTTGCTTCCTCCGTTTTTGTGTGTACCACCACATCCACCCGCACCCACCACCAATATATCCACGGTGGTTTGGCTGTAAAGGGCTGCGGAAAATGTAAACAATGAGACAAATAAGAGTCTTCTTAGGGTTTTTTGAGGGGCGTACGGAAACAACATACCCCAATATTCCACCTAATTCCAGATAAAACACCACCAAAACGGCAAGGTATCCCTATAAATTTCCTAAAACTATAAGAAAACCACGCTTTTAATAGACTATAGTCGTTCTTTGATGTATTCCCCCGGCAGCTGTCCCTTCTCTTTTTTGAAGGCGTTGTAAAACGTAGTCACATTCTTGAAGCCGCTTTCCATCGCAATGGCCTCTATGGTTTTAGTGCCGCTTTTAAGTGGGAGCTGCTGTAAAAAATGTTTCACACGGTAGCCATTTACCCGGTCCCGAAAACCCTTTCCCATGTGATAATTCAGCACGTACGAACAATGATGAACCGGTATACCCAGGTCTCCGCTGAGACTCGATATCTGATAGTCTGTATTCAAGAACGGTTGTTTCTTCTCCATTAATTCCCGCATCGTCTCCAGGTAATGTTGCACCTTTTCATCGTCCATGGGTGAACGGCGGGTAATCTCTTCTGCGGGTGCCGGCTCCTGTAGCTCTTCAATGTGCACCGGCTTGGTCCACCTCTCTGAAATCAACAACTGCCCATATAACAGGCGGGGCTCATAAAACAACACCCCAAACAAGATCATCATTAGAATAATCTGAAAGGGAATGATGAACATATACTGATTCTGACCCGACTCCACAATACTTCCATTCTGAAACACCACAAGCAATTGTGCCAATAGCAACATTTGGTTTATGGTCATGCTGATGCTGATAAAATACACCCATTTTTTTTGTATGGTCCAAACAGCCTCTTTAAAACCGCGTATCAGCACAGCCCAGATGGCAATAAGATAACCGATGCTCATCGCCCTCCTGAAAAGGTGGTGAACAGACGTGTCAAGAATGCTAAATTCCTGGCTGTTAAAAAACTGCCCGTTGTCTGCCATCCGCTGCAGTGAAGAAAGGGTTGCTTCCTTGGGCGCGGAAAACCACAAGAAAATATCCGCAACAAACAGCGCGGGTATCAAAAAGTGAAGGTAGCCCACCGGTTTTAGCCGGTCTTTATCGAAAACAAAACAATAAACATAGATGTATATACACACCGGAGACAACACCTGCATCACGGTGTTAAAAGGATAAAACCAATACAGTGTTTCTGTATCGTGGTTGCGGGTTAGGTAAAACACAAATAGTTGAAAAAACCGCGCCAACAAGGCCAGAGAAAAAACCCGGTTAATCAGGGTGTTTCCTTCTTTGTTCAGTGTTCCATAAACCGCAAAACACAAAAACAACATCCCGCCTCCTGCAATAAAAAAATCTATCATTCTGCCGTTTGCTTTGTTTCCAAAATTACACCATTCTTCGCGGTTTTATCTTGGGTTTTTGTAATTACCTTTGAGGGTTGTGAAGCAGGTGTTTGTTACAGGTGCGTCGGGCTTTGTGGGGGCCCACCTGGTGTATGCGCTGCTTCAAAAAAACTATGCGGTTACCGCGCTGGTTCGTTCCCCGGAAAACCTGGACGCTTTTCATGCCCTGTCTCCGCTTTATCCTGGCGTTTCCACCCACAATATTAATTGGATAACCGGCGATTTGCTTTTTCCTGAAGGTTGGCTGGATGCTGTGGCTGATGCCGATGGGGTTTTTCACGCAGCGGCCCTCGTTTCTTTCTCTGCCAAAGACCGAGATCTTTTGATGGAAACCAATGTGACAGGAACGGCTCATGTCGTAAACGCCTGCCTTCAAAACAATCGGAAGCCCCTGGTTTACGTTTCCTCTGTAGCTGCCCTGGGTCGCTCAGAAGAGGCGGTTAATGAAAACACACACTGGGTTGATTCCGTACGCAACACCGATTATGCAGTAAGCAAATACCTGGCTGAACAGGAGGTTTGGAGAGGGGTTGAGGAGGGCCTACCCGCTGCGATTGTGTGTCCGGGTATTATCATTGGCCCATGGAGCAAAAACACGGGCTCAGGACAAATACCAGCCCTTGTTAAAAAACGGCTGCCCTTTTATCCGGTGGGGGAAAACGGGTTTACCGGGGTGCGTGACGTAGTAACGATGATGCTGTTACTTTATGAGGAGACGCTTTACGGTCATCGTTTTTTGTGCATCGCCAAGAACACTTCCTACCGGTTTGTGCTGACCCACCTGGCTCATTGTTTTTCAGTTTCACCACCCAAATTTCCACTTAGCGGCATCCCTTTAAAAGGATTACTTTTACTTGCTCGGTTTGCTGAACGCCTTTCTATTCCATTTCCGTTTCCTGCTCAGGGGCTTAAAAGCACCTCGCTTAAAACCCGATATATTTCTATCAACCGGCGCCTGATTCCCAACATGCAGTATTTGCCCCTGGAAGAAACCCTGAAAGAAACTGCCGCAGCATACAACGACACCTTTTTTTAAGTTGTCTAATGATAAGAACAAACCTCTGATTTGTAAGGGTTTGTCTATTTGTTTGTTTTGTTGTATTTTTGCTAAAGTGGGTGTTTTAAGTAAATATGGTCTTTTATTGCTCGGTGCCTGCACGTTTTTTTCTGTTGCGGCTCAGCGAACCAAAATTTACAAGCAGTTTAACGTTGGTAATTCGATGTTTCTGGGAGATTTGGGGGGGCGCCCCACCATTGGCACTCACGGACCACAAGATTTAAACCTGGCGACCATGCGATACAGTGTTGGTGCAGGCTTAAAGCTGGCCTTTACTCCGGGTGTGGCTATTAAGGCCAACATCACCTATGCCAGGGTGTCCGGCGACGACAAATTTACCCGCAATCGTGAACGCCACCAGCGAAACCTTAGCTTTTTTTCACCCATTGTCAATACCACATTGATGTTGGAATTATCTCCGGGGGAATCCAAACGGCTATATATGTTTGCCGGCGTGGGTATGTTTTACTATGAGCCTAAAACCAGAATCGGGGAAAACAAATATCGCCTCCGGGACTATGGAACTGAGGGACAATACTTTTTAGCCAATAAACAACCCTATAACCCTACTGCCATGATATTTCCGTTTGGTTTGGGGTATAAGATTATGGATGGCGGTAGCCGGGGGGCCTCTCTTTCTTTAGAATATGTTATGAACAAAAGCACCACTGACTACATTGACGATGTAAGCACCCAGTATGTTGACAAAACCCTATTGGCAAACCGAAATGGTGCGGTGGCTGTTCAGTTGATGGATCGCAGCTTTTCGGACATTCCCGGATTTAGTGAGCCCGGCGCCATTAGGGGAGATCCCCGTGATCTGGACAATTTCTCTTTTCTGCAGCTGGTGTATTCAGCCCCCATAGGAAAAGCCCGTGGTGCCGGCTTGGGTGGAAAAATTTTCCGCCGCAGACCCAACACCCGTTGCCCGGACCGTTTTTAAACTCCATTGTTTTTGTACCTTTGTCACCCATGAAATGCGGTGTCGTTATCTTCCCCGGCTCTAACTGCGACCACGATCTGATGGTTGTTTTGAAATCTTTAACCGGCGAAAATCCTGTTAAATTATGGCACCAAAACCCAAGCATTGAGGGTTGCACCCATGTCTTTCTACCCGGCGGTTTTTCCTATGGAGACTACCTCAGAAGTGGCGCCATTGCCAAACTGTCGCCCGTGATGAAAGCCGTTTCGGAGCATGCCAATACCGGCGGATTTGTAATGGGCATTTGCAATGGTTTTCAGATTCTGTGTGAGAGTGGCCTGCTTCCTGGCGCGCTGCTGAGAAATACCAACATGAAGTTTGTTTGTAAAAACGTGCATCTAACGCCCATAAACACAAACACCATGGTAACCTCGGGCCTACATGCGGGCAGCGCACTTACCATTCCCATCGCCCATGGCGAAGGTCGTTTTTACGCAGATGCAGAAACCCTGGAGCATTTGGAAAAAAACAATCAGGTGGTTTTTCGCTACTGTGACGCATCGGGCAATCCTACAGAGGAAAGCAACCCCAACGGCTCTTTAAATAACATCGCCGGTGTTTGCAACGCAGGTTTCAATGTGTTTGGAATGATGCCACACCCCGAGCGCTGCGCAGAGGAGGGTCTTTTTAATACCGACGGCCGTGCATTGTTTGAGTCCATCCTGGCGATGGCTTCTGCATAATCTGCGACTTTTTCAGTTTTTTGTCATTTCACACGTTTGAAAAACAACCTTTTGGGGGTATGGATTGTCTATATTGTACAATATGTTGTAGCCAATATAGGTTATCATTAAAAGGAGGAGCCCATGAACACACAAACCCGCAAACCAAAGGAATCGCAAACTGTGTTTGCGCCCAAACGCCGTTCAGATAATGGGCCTGTTCAAAAAGCCGCCGGCACCTAAACCCCGCCGTCCTTCATTCTCTCCGCGTTTTCTGCCACCTGCAATGCGTGTATGATATCCTCGAGTTCTCCGTTCATTACAGCATTGAGATTATACACCGTCAGGCCTATTCGATGGTCTGTAAGTCGGCTCTGGGGAAAGTTGTAGGTCCTGATTTTAGCGCTTCTGTCTCCGGTGCTAACCATGGTTTTACGCCTTTTGGCCACCTCTTCCATGCGTTTGTTATATTCTGCTTCGTAGAGGCGGGTTCTGAGCATGTTCATGGCTTTTTCCCTATTTCCAAGCTGCGTTCTCTCTGTCTGGCAAATCACAACCGTACCGGTGGGTATGTGGGTTAGCATTACTTTGGTCTCCACCTTGTTCACGTTTTGACCTCCCGCACCGCCACTTCGTGCCGTTTCCATCTTCACATCTGCCTCTCTAAGCTCAAAGTCAAATTCTTCCGCTTCCGGCATTACCGCCACGGTGGCGGCGCTGGTGTGAACCCTCCCCTGGCTTTCGGTGGCCGGAACACGCTGTACCCGGTGAACGCCGCTTTCGTATTTCAAAATTCCGTAGGAATCTTCTGCATTCACCTCCAGAATGATTTTATTATAGCCACCCATACTGCCCTCTACCGCATCTGCTATACTGATTCCCCAGCCCTTTTGATCGCAATAGCGCTGATACATTCTGGCCAGGTCTCCGGCAAACAGCGAGGCCTCGTCACCTCCGGTTCCTGAACGAATTTCTATGACGGCTTTCTTGGCATCTTCCGGGTCCCTAGGCAATAACAACAATCGCACTTCCTCTTCCAGTGCCGGCATTTCTTTTTCTATTTCATCTGCGCTTTCCTTGGCCAATTCTCTCAAATCTTTGTCTTTTTCATTTTTAAGAATCTCCCGGGCCTCCTGTAGTTCTGATATATATCTTTTGTACTTGTGGTATGCCTGCGATACCGGCTGTAAGGCCTTATATTCTTTGTTTAGCTGGGTAAATCTTCTTCTGTCTGCCACTACTTCCGGGCTGCTGAGAAGTTGTTCTACCTCGGTAAATCTGGCATGCAGGGCTTCGAGTTTGTCTAACATCAGTGGGTCTGCAAAATTACGCCCCCCGAAGTTTCTGACAACGTTTTGTTTCCACGAAGTGAGAGCAATCCCCCGCCAATGTATATTCCTGCCTTTTGTCGGGTCGCAGGGCGCCTTTTTCCGCTTCCTTCAAATGGCTCCGTAAGCCAAATCTCCCCCTGATTAAAAAGCAAGAGGCGATTTGCGGAAAGGTCAACACAGCGGCCTTCGTGCTCGGGCAATTCAGTGAGTACGTTGAGGTTCATATTCAACACCAGCGTGGTGTTCTGTGGGGTGGTAAGCACAATTAACCGCCCGTTATCCAAAATGTTGCATGCCTTTCTGTTTTTATTGCCTTTGGCACACAACACCATGCTTTCCTGCACAACCATTCCGCTGCGGTCGTGTTTTTTTAAGGTGCTGCTATTATCGTCAAAAATCCAGACACCGCCATCATTCGCTCTGCCAAACCCTCCTGGCTTTATATTATTTTGTGATAACAGGGAAATACTGCCTGTGGTGTTGAGCTGGTTGTCGGCAATAATCAGCATGCCCGTGTTTTGAAAAAACAGGATGGGTTCCATGGGGTTGTCTGCATCCACAATCACCCCTTCACCATACTGCGCTACGGAGTTGCAAATACTGTTTTTTTGATGGTCCCATTTACAAAAACGATATGCTGAATCAACCACATATACCGTTCCTTTAACATCGATATCTGCAGCCGCCACACGACCCGAAAAAGGCAGCGTATCGGCCGGTGTTGATTGCAAGAAACAATATGCGCACAGGGTCAATACATTCATACTGCAGTTATTTCTCCCAGGCAAGCAATTGAAGCTGGTGTCCGTCAAAAACAGCATATTGCTTTTGGTGCATCCATTCTCCCAGGTTTATATAGCGACTGTTTTCGCCTACTGTTATGTCCAGCGCAAGGTGCCTGTGTCCAAACACAAAATAATCTATGTGTGTTTTTAACAGGTATGATTGGGCATATAAAGTTAAGTGTTCTTTATCATCGCCCAGGTAGGTTTCATGCCTGCCCTTTTGCTGAATTCGGCTTTTTTTGCTCAACTTTTCAGCCACAGTAAGACCCAGTCCCGGATGTATAAAACCAAAAAGCAGCTGGCATACCCGGCTTCTGAATATGCGTCTGAGCACTTTGTATCCATATTCACCGGGGCCCAGGCCATCGCCATGGTGTAAGAAAAAACGTTTTCCGTTTCTCTCCACAATCAGCTCATCTGATACGATATTTACACCACACTCTTTCTCAAGGTAACCAAACATCCACATGTCGTGATTTCCTTTGAACATGGTAATACTAATGCCATTATCCGTAAGCGCAGAAAGGGTTCCCAACAAACGAGTAAATCCTTTGGGAACGGCTTTTTTGTATTCAAACCAAAAGTCAAAAACATCGCCTAACAGATAAATTTCTGTGGCATCCTGAGCTGCCATTTCAAGCCAGCGACAAATACTTTTTTCTCTGTCTAAACTCGATGGGTAATCGGGAACACCCAAATGAAAATCGCTGGCAAAATATATTTTCACAAGCCCGCAAATTGAGACAACAGCCGGATGTCGTTGTGAAACATGTCCCGTATATCGTTAATGCCGTATTTTAACATGGTGATACGGTCTATTCCCATGCCAAATGCGTAACCCTGGTAAACCTCAGGATCTATATTACATGCTTTCAATACATTTGGATGCACCATGCCGCAACCTAACACTTCCAGCCATCCTGTTCCCTTGGTTAATCTTCTGTTTTCTTCTGTGTCTGTACCGGCCCAAATGTCCATTTCGGCACTGGGTTCCGTAAATGGAAAATAACTGGATCTGAATCTTATCTGTGTTCCTTCTCCAAAAAATTGTTGTACGAAATAATACAGGGTCTGTTTCAAATCAGCAAAGGATACGCCTTTGTCTATGTAAAGCCCCTCTATCTGATGAAAAAAACAATTACTGCGAGAACTGATAGCTTCATTTCGATAAACCCTACCCGGCATAATCAACCGTATCGGTGGGGTTCTTTTCTCCATTTCTCTTATTTGCACGCTGCTGGTATGGGTTCTCAGCACATGTTCGCCAATAAAAAATGTGTCCTGCATATCCCGAGCAGGGTGATCATCAGCAAAATTGAGCGCACCGAAATTGTGCCAATCATCCTCTATCTCAGGTCCATCAGCAATATCAAAGCCTAAGGAATAGAAGATATCACACAGGGTGTTTTCTACTATTTTCAAAGGGTGTGAACTTCCAATGGTGATAGACGAGGCGGGTAGTGTTGTATCAAATTTATTTTCCGCGCCCGAAATAACAGTTAATTGCTGTTTACTGATTTTATATAACTCCTCTAGTCTTGATTTTAATGCATTCAGTGGTTTGCCCACTATTTTCTTTTCTTCTCCGGACAAATTTCTAAAGGTATCCATGAGAAGTTGTATTTTCCCTTTGGATGAAAGAAAGGTCAAACGAAACTGTTCCAGAGATTCGGCATCTGCAAAATCAAGTGATGCAGTTTCTTTTTCTATTTTTTCAATTTCGTCCAGCATTGCGATTACAAAAGTAAAAAGATCCTTGGTTTTTTCTTACATCATATTTTCCCCGATATTCTCATCCCTAATATAAATATAAAACATTTCATTTAAATATTATATTAATACATATTAAATACATCTGTGTGGATATGTGGAATACCCTTACTTTATGT
>JBEDNI010000072.1:0-8297 GCA_041170685.1 Bacteroidota bacterium
GAAACCATCGAACAAAAACAACAAAACAGTGCCCAGCTGGCCAGATATGCCGGCCTTAGTGCAACCCCCGCGTTTGATTTTGCAGGGGTAGCGGAAGTTTCAACTCCTGCTGTAGTGCACATCAAAACCAGTATAGGTAATGCAGGTGCCGAAAGAAGGGAGTCAACGCCCTCGGATCCGTTTGATTTTTTTGGAGGTCCCGGGTTTAGATTTGAGAATCCTATGCCAAGGGCCGGCTCAGGAAGTGGCGTTATTTTGAGTGATGACGGATACATTGTAACCAACAATCATGTGGTTGAAGGTGCTACCAAAGTGGAGGTGGTGCTAAATGATAAGCGCACCTACGTGGCAGAAATTATTGGAACTGACAACAATACAGATCTGGCGCTACTTCGAATCGGTGAAACCGGTTTACCTTTCATGAAACTGGGCAGCAGTGCAGGGGTAAAAGTAGGGCAGTGGGTTGTGGCCGTAGGCAATCCATTTAATTTGGAAAGTACCGTGACGCTAGGAATTATCAGCGCTATGGGTCGAAATATAGATCTTATCCGAAGTAAAGGTAACAAATATGCGATAGAGAACTTTATTCAAACCGATGCTGCCATCAATCCGGGTAATTCGGGGGGGGCACTGGTTAATACTGCCGGTGAATTAATTGGAATCAACACGGCAATTGCATCAGAAACGGGCTCTTATGCAGGTTATGCTTTTGCCATACCGGTAGATCTGGTGAAAAAGGTGGTGAATGACATCATGAAATACGGAAAAGTGCAGCGGGGACTGCTCGGTGTATCTATACAGGATATTAACCAGGAGTTTGCAGACGGCAAAGGATTTCCGGATTTGAAAGGGGTATATGTGGCTGAAATAGTTGATGATGGGGCCGCTCAAAAAGCCGGAATTAAGAAAGGCGACGTCATTCTGAAGATTAATGATGTTGATGTGAACAGTAGCAGCCGCTTACAGGAAGAAATAGGGAAAAGTCGCCCGGGTGATAAGGTTAAAGTGACAGTTCGTCGCAAATCTGCGAATCTTGATTTGTATGCTACATTACTCAGTGAGAGCGGTAAAACGTCTTTTGAATCGGCAACACGTGAGAACAATGCCACGTTAATGGGGGTGGAATTTGAAAATGCAACCCGAGAAGAACGGCAGGCATTGGGCTTAAAGAATGCGGTGAAGGTGAAGGCCATAGGAAAAGGTATTTTCAAAGATGCCGGTATCCCTCAGGGTTTTTTCATTACCCATATAAATAATGAGCCGGTATACAGCGTTCAGGGTGCGGTCTCAACCCTCAAATCGTTGCGCGGCGCTATAACCATCGAGGGCAAGACTTCGGATGGGAAAGATAAAATCATCGCTGTGAAGATTCCTGCGTCTTCCGATGCTGAAGAATAATGCAGTGTATGTATTTTGATGTGAAAACCCTGACCTGGTCAGGGTTTTTTTATGGTTTAGAAATCGTCGTCTTCAATTATATTGGCTCCCACTCCACCCAGGTGGTTCCAACTGTCTTTGTTGTCATCATCCAGCAGCATATCAGTAGAATTATTCATTTTACTGGGCAGGGTCTGAGTTGCTGGTTCATGGGAATATCCGTTGTCGTAGTTGCTGTTCTGGCTTTGAATGAGTACCCGCTCTTCGGGCGACAGGTCTATGAATTTGCTGTAGCTGTTTAGAAACTTGGTGAAAGCTGAACCCACGGCCCCATGTCGGTTTTTACCTATGATGATTTCGGTGAGCCCATCCACCCCATAATTGTTGTATGAATCGGGGCCTTTTTGGTTACTATCCCCTCCGGCACCTGTCTTTTGGTAGTATTCATCTCTATACAGGAACATAACCATATCGGCATCCTGTTCAATAGATCCCGATTCCCTCAAATCAGATAACTGAGGTCGTTTGTTGTTTCGTTTTTCTACTTCACGGCTTAGCTGAGCGAGGGCAATCACCGGCACACTCAGTTCTTTTGCCAAGCCTTTCAGTGACCTTGAAATAAAAGCAATTTCCTGTTCACGGTTTCCCTGACCTTTGGATTCATGCCGCAATAATTGCAAGTAGTCTACCACCACCATATCCAGCCCGTGTTGAGAATGCACCCTTCTGCATTTGGCATTCAGGTCAAAAATGTTCAGCTGAGGGGTGTCATCGATAAAGATTTTACACTGACTCAGATTCACGGTTTTACTTTGCAACCGCAGCCATTCTTCTTCTGTTAGGTCACTTTTTCTAATTTTATCGGCAGCTACTTCTGCTTCAGCGCTGATAAGGCGGTTTACCAGCTGCACATCGGCCATTTCCAATGAGAAAACCATAACAGATTTCTTGAAATCCACTGCAGCATTTCTCACCAGGGAAAGCGCAAATGCAGTTTTACCCATGGCAGGACGGGCTGCCAAAATCACCAGATCACTGGGTTGCCAACCGGCTGTAATTCTGTCGAGGTCTGAAAAACCTGAAGCTACCCCTGTAATGCCGTCAGTTTCAGTTTTACTGCGTTCTTCCAGGTCTTTTAACGCCCTTTTTACCAGTTTATCTATATCCTGAAAATTACGTTTTAGGCCATTGTTTTTGATTTCATAGAGCTTACGTTCGCTTTCGTCAAGCAAAATGAAGCTATCTTCAGAATCATCAAACGCGTCATGTGCAATTTCACCGCTTACCCTGATCAGCTCACGCTGAATCATTTTTTGGGTGAGAATACGTGCATGGAAGGCTATGTTGGCCGCACTGGTCACTTTATTCGTTAGCATGGCCAGGTAATAGCTGCCACCTATTAACTCCAGTTCATTGGTGGAGCGCAAATGGTTATTCACCGTGAGCAAATCCACCGCTGTTTTACCCTCGTTGTTGAGCGCACTGATGGCCCGAAATACGACTTTATTTTCAGGTGAATAGAAGTGGGCTTCTGACAAAATGTCAATAACCTCATTGATTTTTTCACTTTCCAGCATCATAGCCCCCAGCACCGCTTCCTCAAGATCGCGTGCATGCGGTGGAACCCTGCCCTGATAATCGGCGGGAATAACAGAAGCGTTCTTACGTTTACGGTTGGTGTTGCTGTTCGAGTCCATAGAACTAACAAAATTATGTTTTTTAGCTTTGTTCAAATAGGTTGCGTGTAGTTATATTTTTGAACATACCACGTGGATGAAAGGTGCATAACTCAAATTCAATGGCAGATTGTCATGCAGGCATTGATTTCCGGAATTTGGCTTACATTTTGACCAGTGTACACTTAACCACACAATTTGTTCGTTTGTGTGTTAGTCATTAAAATAAAACATCGTTAGACACTAAATTTGTAAGAAGGGATTAAAGCACATGGAAGCTAAATTTTCGCCAAGGGTAAAAGAAGTAATACAGTACAGCCGAGAAGAAGCCATTCGGCTGGGGCATGATTATATAGGATGCGAGCATTTATTGCTGGGCATTATCAGAGAAGGCGAAGGGAAAGCCCTGCAGACTCTTCGCTTGCTGGATATTGATACCATACGGCTTAAAAAGTCAATCGAAGATACCATCAAGTCAACCGCTAACCGCACCACCAATCTGGGTAATATTCCGTTGACCAAACAGGCGGAAAAAGCGCTGAAAATCACCTATCTGGAAGCCAAAATATTTAAAACGGATTTAATTGGTACAGAGCATTTGCTACTCAGTATATTGAGGGATGAAGACAATACCGCTTCAAAGGTTTTGGCTAACTATGGGATTACCTATGATATATTTAAATCGGCCCTGGAGGAGGGAATAGATACCCAGTCGCCCAAAGCAGAGGCACCCGGGGATGATCAGGATAATCCGGAAGATTTTTATCGTGAAGAGCAAAAAGCGACTGAGGCGCGCAAAGGCAAAGGCAAGAGCAAAACCCCGGTTTTGGATAATTTTGGCAGGGACCTTACCAAATCAGCTGAGGAAGGTAAGCTGGATCCCATAGTGGGCCGTGAAAAAGAAATAGAGCGTGTAAGTCAGATTCTTAGTCGTCGCAAAAAGAATAATCCGGTATTGATAGGTGAGCCCGGTGTGGGAAAAACAGCCATTGCCGAGGGGCTGGCGCTGCGCATTATACAGCGCAAGGTTAGCAGGGTGTTGTTCAACAAGCGGGTGGTAAGTCTGGATATTGCCAGCATGGTGGCAGGTACCAAATACCGCGGTCAGTTTGAGGAGCGTATGAAAGCCCTGATGATGGAGCTGGAAAAGGCAGACGACGTGATTTTATTCATCGATGAGATTCATACCATCGTAGGTGCCGGTGGAGCCAGTGGTTCGCTGGATGCCAGCAACATGTTTAAGCCTGCATTGGCAAGGGGCGAAATTCAATGCATAGGAGCTACCACATTGGATGAATACCGTCAGTATATAGAAAAAGACGGAGCGCTGGAACGCCGTTTCCAGATGGTGATGATTGAGCCCGCTACCCCGGAAGAAAGCGTTGAAATTCTGAATAACATTCGTGAAAAATACGAGGAACACCATAGCGTGGTTTATACCCCTGAGGCAGTAAAGGCATGCGTGGATTTAAGTGTGCGCTATATGAGTGACCGGCATTTACCCGACAAGGCTATTGATATTCTGGATGAAGCCGGAGCCCGTGTGCATATCAGCAATATTCATGTTCCTTCAGAAATCGTGAATCTCGAGGCAAGAATAGAGGATATCAAGCTTGAAAAAAACAGGGTGGTTAAAAGCCAAGACTTTGAAGAAGCAGCCAGACTTAGGGATGATGAAAAACGCCTTCTGGAATCGCTGGAAACCGCAAAGGCCCAATGGGAAGCACAGTCTAAGGATGAGAAATTTACCGTTACGGAAGATGATATAGCCGATGTAGTCAGCATGATGACGGGAATACCCGTAAAACGGATGGCTGAAGATGAGAGCCGACGTTTGTTGAAAATGGCAGATACAATTAAAAGTAGGGTTGTTGGTCAGGATAAGGCAGTAGAAAAGCTCACCAAGACCATTCAGCGCACGCGTGCCGGATTTAAGGAGCCAAACAGGCCTATCGGTTCATTTATTTTCCTGGGGCCAACAGGCGTAGGTAAAACAGAATTGGCCAAAGCCCTGTCTGAGTTTTTATTTGATGCAGATGATGCTATGATTCGCATTGATATGAGTGAATACATGGAGAAATTTGCCGTGAGTAGACTGGTAGGGGCACCTCCCGGCTATGTTGGCTATGAAGAGGGTGGATTGCTTACGGAAAAGGTGAGAAGAAAGCCATATAGCGTAATCCTGTTTGATGAGGTTGAAAAAGCCCATCCGGATGTATTCAATCTATTGTTGCAGGTGTTGGATGAAGGACAGATGACCGATAGTTTGGGCCGTAAAATTGATTTTCGCAACACAGTCATCATCATGACTTCCAATATCGGGTCCCGTACCCTGAAGGATTTTGGAACCGGCGTAGGTTTTTCTACCGGCACCAAAGAGGCATCCCGCGAAAAAGAGAGCAAGCAAGTTATTGAAACACAGCTCAAAAAATTCTTCTCTCCCGAATTTTTGAACCGCATTGATGATATCATTGTGTTTAACAGTCTCGGTAAGGATGAGATAATCCACATTCTGGATTTAAGGATGTCTAAAATGCTGAAGAGAATTGCAGATTTGGGATATGCAATAAGTCTGACCAAAGCCGCTAAGGAGTTTTTGGCAAATAAAGGTTTCGATCCCGATTATGGTGCAAGACCATTACAACGTGCTTTGCAGAAATATCTGGAAGAGCCGCTTGCCGAAGAGGTGCTGAAAGGCAATCTTAAGGAGGGCAGTGAGCTGAAAGTAGATCACAAAAAGGATAGTGAAGAGCTTAACATTACGATGGTTAAATCGAAAAGCAAGGAAGTAGATAAGAAAGCAGAGTAAGCCGAACGCTTAATATGTACAGAAGCCCCGCCGCATGGCGGGGCTTTTTTATTTATACCTGCATGTTGTTGAGCTTAGTAAATTCGGTATTACCCGGCAGAATTGAATTTGTCAAATGACAGATTTAAAAGCTTAACAGCCAAGATGGGGCTTTCGACTGAATGGCCTTTAAAGAGAACATTCAGCGATGCCGGGAACAATATACCCTAATACCCTAAACAAAAAAGGCACCCAAACTGGGCGCCTTTTTTGTTATGGTTGGCAAGTATTACTTGCTGATGGTGATTCTGCGAACGGCAGTGTTTTCACCGGAGCTCACACGTACCATGTAAACGCCATCTGAAAGGTTACCGCTGTTGATGCTGATCAAACCATTGTTCTCAGTGCTGATTTGTTTAACTACAGCACCTGACATGTTGGTAATAACAATGTTCAGGTTTTTGCCGAAGTTGCTCTTCACAGACAGGTTGAAGTTACCATTGTTGGGGTTAGGGAACACAGCCACACCGGTAGTTTCGAAATCTTTCACTGATGCACGGTTCATAACCACTTTCTTAGTAACGCTGCATTCGCAGAAAGGAGCAGTCGTAGACCTTGCGCGCATGGTTACGTCATAGGCACCGTCTGCCTGGAAGTCATACTGAGTTTCTGCGTTAACACCACTGGTCTTGTTGGTACCACCGCCCTGGAAAATCCAGTTATATTCAATCTTATCCTGACCACCGGCAACACCTGTTGCAGTATTCAAAGGATTAAGTTTCACACCGCGGAAGCCATAAGCGTAATCTGTGTTAACAGTGAAGTCACAAGTACGGGGACCTTCGAAAATGGATGCTGTTTGCAAGATAAACGAATCAGTACATCCACCTGCGATGGTAGCATACAGGGTGATGTTGGGTCCAAATGCCTTGTTGTAGGTATGAACAGGCTTGGATGAAGTAGAAGTAGTACCGTCACCGAAGTTCCACAGCCAGCTAATGTCACCCTGAGGCCATGTGCTGGTGTTGTCAAAAGTCATAGGCTTGCCCAGACAAACGCTTTCAGCAGTGAAAGATGCCTTGGGCTGTATGCCCACCGAAAGGGTCTTAGTGAATGAACCTTTACAACCGTTCATCAGATCTATGTTGTAAGTAATGGTCTTAGGTCCCAGAGCGCTCCAGCTGTGTTTGGGGCTTTCCAGTGAAGAAGAACCACCATCACCGAAGTTCCAGCTGTACGATTTTACTGTTCCGCCTGCACCACCCACTGTGGGTGTAGTATTGGTGAATTCGGTAGCAGTACGAGAGCAAGCAGGTGTATTCACGAAAGAAACTTTGGGGCTTTCCAGAACATTAATGCTCTGAACAGTGCTGTCTTTACAACCAAATACGCTGGTAGTAATCAGTTTCACACTCTTAGAACCGGGAGTACCAAATACTTTCTTGGTGTCCTCTTCAGTAGAGTAGGTGTTATCACCAAAGTTCCAGTATGATCCGAAGGTTCCGGAAGCAATGGTAGATTTGTTTTCAAACATGTACTCATCATTGTCGCATGTTCCGGCAACCTGAGTGTAAGAAGCTTTGGGCGCAGGGAACTGATACACACGCTGGGTGGTAGAGCTGATACAGCCATTCAAATCTGCAGTCAGTGTTACTACGTATGAGCCGGTAGCAGGGTAGCGATATTTAACGGTTGTGTTGTTATCATTCTTGCTCTGACCATTGCCCCAGTTCCAGTTAGAATTAACACCGGTGGTAGGTGTAGTTTGGTTGGTGAATACCAAATCCTGACCTTCGCAAGCGTTCTGTTTTGAGAACTTCACGGTAGGGTTCGGGTTAACTACAATATCAGCGCTGTCAATGGAAACAAATCCGTAGGGAAGTGTACGAGCGTACATTTTCACACGGTAAGTTCCTGGTTTTGGGAACTGGAATACGGGTGAAGGAGCACCTGATGTATCTGCTGATACCCCTGTTCCGAAGTTCCAGAAGAATTCCATAGAACCGCTGCGCACTGTACTTGCCTGATCGAATGGAACGTTATCACCGTCGCATATTCTGCTTGGGTATTTGAAGTCAGCAACAATGGTAGGATAGATCAGGATATCACGCTTGATAAATGTATCACAGCCATTGTTCAGGTCAGTGATTTTGGTAACCAGCGTGATAATGCTGTCTTCATAGGCGGTATTGGAAGTTTCAAATTTCACTTCCAGGTCGTTGGTACTGCTGGCATGGTTGAGAATGCTGCCGGCGCCTGTGAGAAGCGTACCGCCCTTGGTTTGAGCATAAACCGATGCAGTCCAATCTTTACCGGTGCTGGAACCGGTTCCGTTCCAATAGGTAGTATTGCTGTATGCATTGGGAGCATTTACGTTGTAATGCACTGCGCGGTTTACCTGGGTAACATCATTGGGCTTGCTGAATGCATAGAATGCTTTTGAAGTAGTGGTACCC
>JBEDNI010000073.1:0-10842 GCA_041170685.1 Bacteroidota bacterium
GTACTGTTTCAATTTACCTGCCTTTTTCCAAGGGTCATTCTCCCTTATGGTTTTTGCCTTTTTCTCAATGCAATGGCGCAATTCCGACAGATAATGATCCGGATCTATAGACTTTAAAACCAACTGAATCAGCGAATCCGAAATGCCTTTGTTTTTTAACGCCAGTGCTATTTTACGGGTACCCCATTTTTTCACCTTTAGTTTTCCTTTTGCAAATGCAATTGCAAATCGCTCCTCATTGATAAAATTATCCCTCACCAAATCCACGAGTATCTCATTGGTCTCAGACACAGTTAGGCCCATCCCTATCAATTTGGTCTTCACCTCCAGCTGACTGCGCTCCTGGTAGGCACAATATTTTTCGGCCTTGATGCGGGCCTGCTGCAGGGTTGGGCGTGTTTTGGGTCTTGGTTGCCTCGGTTGCACGATGCCAAATTACAACAATTTTACAACGGCTTACGCTGAATGAAGGGTGAAGACGGAAATTTCCGGAAATACACCAATTCTGCCGGGGTATCCCAAATACCCGAAACCGCGATTTACATAGAGGTGCTGGTCGTTTTCGGTGTACAAATCCAGCCATTCCTTATACAGCAGCTTTACCGGGCTCCAGCGATAAAAACGGGTATCCACGCCAAATTGCATGCCATGGGTATGACCGCTGAAGGTAGCGGCTATTTCGGGCTGAAGTCTGAGAACCTGTTCACGCCAATGGCTGGGATCGTGACTGAGCAGCAGTTTAGTCAGCCCGGCTGAACCCTTTAATGCTTCATCCAGTTTCCCGTATTTGGGAAAACGCCCTTTATTACTCCAGTTTTCGACGCCTGCAATACAGAGTTTTTGTCCGTCTTTTTCCAAAATTCTATGCTCGTTTAGCAATAAATCCCAGCCCATTTGCTTATGGTGCCCAAACAATTTGTTCAGATTACGCTGTTGCATGGGTGTGCGGTAATATCCTTTCTCCTTCTGATCCAGTTTTGCCTGCAGAGGATCATAGTCCGGCCATGGCACATAATCTCCGTAATCGTGATTGCCCAGGATGCTAAATTTACCCAAGGGTGCTTCAATGCTGCCAAACAAATCAAGCCAGGGCTCCATTTCTTCGGCTTTGTCATTCACCAGATCACCCGTGAAGAAAAATACATCGGGCTTTTCTGCCAACACCTTATCGACGCCTATTTTTACGGCATCATAACTCCAGAAACTACCGCTGTGTATATCGCTGAGCTGTACTATTTTTAATCCGTTAAAAGCAGATGGCAACCCCTTAATTCTTAGTACTTTTCTTCTTACAACATAGTTGTGAGCCCCTTTGGCAATGCCCCAGATACTACCGCCAATGAAAGCCGAGCCCAAGCCAAGTCCCATCCAGCTTAAAAATTTAAACCGAGAAATACCCCCTTCCTTTACTTCCCCACCGGCTTTGGCTTCAAAACGCCCGTAAAACCATCGAAATAGTCTTGAAATATCATCCAACAATAAAAATATACACCAGAATAATTTAGCAAAAAACACGGCAAACATTACGCTGCTGATGATGCGCAAGGTGGTTTGGGACACCTCAAAAATACCCATTCTGTAAAACATGAAAAAGAAAAACCCTGAGGCAGTCCAGCCCCAGTAGGCCCATTTCAATATGTTTTTGGCTTTGGATGACCAGGCGGCTGTGAGCAATTTCACCCCTTGCCAGGCATACAAATCTATGAAAATAACGATGGAGGCTATGACAAAGAAACCAATGAGTGCGCTTTTAAACATGGAAGGCTGCTAAATAACAACAATAACACCCCAAAGACTTTATATGTTCGTTGAAATACCAAAAAATACAGATTGAATTGCCGTTCTTTCTAAATGAAAAAATACCCTAATTTTACGGCCATGTTAAAAGCCCGTTTCCTACTTATAGGTTTTTTATTTGCCGCCACAAGCGGCGTGGCCCAGTATACGCCGGACTCTTCTCAACTGTCGGTATTTAAATTTCGAAACATCGGTCCTGCCGGTATGAGCGGGCGTATTACTTCCATAGCCGTGGTAAACAGGCAACCCAACATTATTTATGTCGGAGCTGCCAGTGGCGGAATCTGGAAAAGCGATAACGGCGGTACCGCCTGGCAACCCATTTTTGACAAAGCAGATGTTGGTAGTATTGGCGCATTGGCCATACAACAAAACAATCCGGCTGTGGTGTGGGCACAATCCGGCTGTGGTGTGGGCCGGCACTGGTGAAGGAAACCCCAGAAACAGCCACAATAGCGGCAAAGGTATCTACAAGAGCTTAGATGCAGGCAAAACCTGGAATTTTATGGGATTGGCTGCTACTCGCACCATTCATCGCATCGTTATTGATCCAAACAATTCTGATGTGGTATATGTGGCTGCTATGGGAAGCATCTGGGGCCCCAACGAAGAACGCGGGGTTTATAAAACCACCGATGGCGGTAAAACCTGGAACCGCATATTGTTCACCAATAATCTTAGTGGCTGTGCTGAACTAATCATGGACCCAAACAATCCCAACAAAATGTTTGCTGCCATGTGGGAATACCGCCGCAAACCCTACCACTTCAACAGCGGTGGCCCCGGCAGCGGATTATTCATGACCATCGACGGCGGTAAAACCTGGAAACGATTGGGACAAAAGGAAGGTTTGCCTGAAGGACCATTGGGCCGTTTGGGCCTGGGCATCGCCACCAATAAGGCCTGGGCATCGCCACCAATAAGCCCGACAGGGTATATGCCATTGTGGAAAGCAAAACCCTTGACTTCTTTGCCAGCAACGACGGCGGATATACCTGGGAAAAAGTAAGCAGTCAGGAGAATATGGGAAATCGCCCTTTCTACTACAACGAAATTTACGTTGACCCTAAAAACGAAAACCGAATCTATAGTCTTTGGAGTCAGGTGGCGCGCAGCGAAGATGGCGGTAAAAACTGGTCCATACTTGCCGACTGGGGCCATATTCACCCCGATCATCACGCATTTTACATTCACCCCGAAAACCCGGATATGCTCATCAACGGAAATGATGGCGGAGTAAACATTAGTTATGACGGGGGAATTAACTGGCGTTTTGCCGAGAATATTCCCGTAGGTCAGTTTTACCATGTCAACGTTGATAATGATGTTCCCTACCATGTTTACGGCGGATTGCAGGACAACGGCAGCTGGCGCGGTCCCGGTTATAGCTGGGTGTATGGGGGCATACGCAACAGCGACTGGCAGGAACTGCTTTTCGGTGACGGATTTGATGTGGTGCCCATTCCCGGTGAAAGCCATGTGGGATATGCCATGTGGCAGGGTGGAAATGTTTCGTTGTATGACCTGAAAAGCGGTCGTACCCAGAACATTAAGCCCGAACATCCCGCAGGCCAATACCTGCGCTATAACTGGAATGCGGGCATTGCCATTCACCCCACCCAACCCAATGGTGTTTATTATGGCAGCCAATACCTGCATAAAAGCATGAACCGTGGCCGTTCCTGGACCATCATTTCTCCCGATCTGACCACCAATGATACCGCCAAACTGCATCAGGCCAAAAGCGGCGGATTAACGATAGACGCCACCAACGCAGAGAATCATTGTACCATCATAGCCATTGCCCCGGCACAAAGCGATACCAATGTAGTCTGGGTGGGCACTGACGATGGGAACCTACAACTCACCAAGGATGGGGGCAAAACATGGACCAACCTATCACCCAAAATTGCAGGCATGCCCAAAGCCGCCTGGATACCTTACATCTATGTGAATCCCGGCAAAGCCGGTGAAGCGTGGGTAGTGGTAAACAACTACAGAAACAATGATTTTGAGCCCTATCTTTTTAAAACCACCGATTTCGGGGCAACCTGGACACGACTCGCAAACAGCGCCAAGGTTAGCGGACACTGCCTCAGTGTTTTACCCTTGCCCGGCAACGAACAGGTGGTATTTTTGGGTACCGATCATGGATTATGGATGAGTTTCAATGCAGGCAAGGAATGGAAGCGCTATCCAGGTTTCCCGGCCACCCCTGCACAGGATATGAAATACCAGAGCACAGAAGGAGATCTGGTGGTGGGCACTTTTGGGCGCGGTATCTGGATTCTTGATGATGCAAAAGCCATCACAAACCTGGCATCTGCAGGTATTGCAGGAAAGAACCTGAACATCATCAATGCAACGCATGGTTACCTGGCGAACTATTTGCAGCCCTCAGGGGTTCGTTTTGGAGCCGATGGCACCTACGAGGCACCCAACAAGCCCTTTGGCAGCATGATTACCTATTACACCGCGGGTAATAAAAATGCCAAAACAGGCAAATGGGAAAAAACCAAATTTACCGGAAAAGTATATGATGAAAAGGGCAGTCAGATTCGCACCCATAAATTCAGTGTGGACAGCGCAGGTATCTACCGCATACAATGGCGCCTCATTGCCGATGGCATACGTTTTCCTTCGTACGGCACACCGGATGCAGATGCTACACTGCCCGAAGGTCCGCGGGTTGCCCCCGGTCGCTACAAGCTTGTCATTAGCAGCGATAAAGGCAAAGACAGCGTTTGGGTGGAGGTAAAAAGCACAAATCAGGAAGGATATGATGCGAATGCCGAACAAAAACGCAGTGAAATGTACAGCCGTCTAAAAACTACGGTAGACAGGGCATACAAGGCCTACGAGGGATTGAAAGAAGCTGAAAAGACCATGCAGACCGTGCTGGGTATGCGCTATGCCGATGACAGTGCGGCAGTGCGGTTGAAGAAACTATCAGGCAAACTGAAAGACAGCCTGGAAGTACTAAAAGATTTGTTTATGATTCGCGCTGATTTTAGGGGGTATGAGGATGTTTCGGTACGTTTGAACGACCGATTATATGCAGCAGCCGGATACATCAGCAGCGCAAGAATACCGGGAGACAATGCAGAGGTTTCACTGCGAAATGCGATACAAGCCACAGATGCCACGACCAAGAGAGTGAATGCTTTTTTTGAAAAGGAATGGAAGGCGTTTCGCGAAGAGGCCGAAAAGGAAAAAACCCGGCCGTTTAAGGATCTGGGGGGGTATTGAGGTTTTTATAGGGAGGAAGACGCATCATGATGCGTCTTTACCGTAAGACGGATAGTGCCGTCCCTGTAGGTAGACGCATCATGATGCGTCTTTACGGCCGATACAGGTCCTACAGGGTCGATACACCTCAAACCCCGCAGGGGTGGCATCATGGAACGCATTCCATTCTTTCTGCATACATTTGTAAACATGCTGCGCAGACTTTGGCAAAAAACCGCGTTTAAAATTGGCGTAATCGCCGCCGGGGTTATTGCAGTGCCCGCCTTGCTCGGCTACCTCATCACACCGGATAATACCCGAGACTGCAACCGCATTATCCCTGAGCTGGCAAATAAACCACCGGGATTTACTTTTTCTTATTTGCTGTCAGGAAGACCGCTGCCCTCCTCCTTTCTGGACTATTTTACCGGTGCTCCGTCAGAAGGTACCGCTATTCCTTGTAGGGTAACCGGCCAAAACAAAGACAGCATTTTTTACATCCCTTTTGCCGAAACCAACCCCATATCCATCGCCAAAAACAGACTGATTGCAGATAACGACGGCCGTTTTGAATATCAGCAAACCGCGCTGCTTGGCACAGACCGCTTTGGCCGTGATATGCTGAGCCGACTGATTATCGGTGCTCGCGTTTCATTGCTGGTTGGGCTGGTAAGCGTTGTTATTTCGCTGTTTATAGGCACCCTTATTGGCATGGCTTCCGGCTTTTATGGCGGCCGCACAGACAGCATCCTATCTTGGCTCATTTCCGTTTTCTGGTCTATCCCTACCCTGTTGATTGCGCTGGGTTTGAGTTTTGCCTTCGGAAAAGGCCTCTGGCAGGTTTTGCTGGCCACTGGGCTTAGCACCTGGGTGGAAGTGGCGCGTGTGGTACGCGGACAAACCCTTCAGCTGCGGCAAAAAGAATTTATCCTCTCCTCCATTATCACCGGTTTTTCGCCATTTTACATCATGCGCAAACACATTTTACCCAACCTCAAAGGCACCCTCACCGTGATGGCCACCACCAATTTTGCTGCCGCTATTTTGCTGGAAAGCGGGCTCAGCTTTCTTGGACTGGGGCTAGCGCCGCCAACCCCCAGCTGGGGCATGATGGTGAAGGAACATCTGGGCAACCTGGTGCTGGACAATGCCTACCTGGCGCTGGTTCCCGGGCTGGCCATTATGGCGCTGGTTATGGCATTCAACCTGATGTCGATGGGACTGCGTGATGCACTGGATACGCGCATTTCATCCACCTCATAAATTCCGGTTTCCATTAACTTTGAACTATTAATTCGCGCCCTGTGAAAAAATACACAATCTGGATAGTCACGGGTCTGGCACTGGCCATGGGGCTAGTGACTTACTTTTGGTACAATCGCAAACCACCGGTTTCGCCCATGGATTATGTACCCCGGAATGCCGCATTTGTAATCAAATTCAAAGCGCGCAACCTTTCTCAAATAGAAATAGAAGAGCTTTCGGAGTTTAACATACCACCCAACATGCTAAAACGACTTTTTGGCAACAAAGAGAAACCCGGATCTCTGGGAAACAGCGATATGGTATTGTATGGGGAGCAAACACCTGCCGGTCCGGCTATAGGAATTTTGTTCACCCCGGAAGATCAATCAGCTTTCAGCAAAATCGTAAGCGAAACGCACTATACAGGCACACCCATCAACATTAAAGAAGAAATTCAGTTTATTGAGTTTAATACCGGGTTTTACCTTTCCTGGAATAACGAAATTGCTATGTTGAGTTATCAACTTACCTCGGGTGATACCTATCCATTAAGCATATTAAATTCAGACAAAGAAAAATCCGGTTTACCCGAAAGAATAAAAACAGATTCTGTTCAGTGTACGCTGAAACCCTCTCCCATGCTGCAAATGTTCAATTATGAAAAGCCTTCTAAGGTGCTTTCAGCTATCGCAGGGATTATTCCGGAAAATACGACACTTAGTGGTCAGTTAAAAACCACAGCAGGGTTGCTACAGCTGGACATGGACGTAATAGAAGGAGCAAAAGAACTGGAAGCCCTGCTAAAACTCGCCCCGGGAAAGGAAGATTGTGGAAACGAATCCTCAGACAAACCGGACGGAACGCTGATATACCTGGCGCTTCAAAAACCCATGATTGCCGGAATAGCAGCACTCACAGGCCAAACCGGCAATCCCCTGCTGCCTAAACTGAATGGAAATGCCTGCCTGTGGTTGCCTGCAAGTGATGCACCTGCGGAAAACACACCCTGGACATTGTGGCTGGGCGCTGATTTGACCCCACCTGCAAAAGCAATGCTTCAACAATTTCCCGAGGGCTTGAAAAATTCACCCATACCCGGCATGCAGTTGAACATGGCCGGAAATTGCCTGCAATTAAACCCCCTGGGGCAGTCTCCAACATCCTCCGGTTATCAAAAACCCGGCTTTCCTCTGGAATTTCACCGTCGCACCCCGGAAAACACCCTGAAATTGACAGGAAACAGCCGCAATATGCAATTGGTGCTGCAATCCCAAACCACAGAAAAAAGCACCCTGATGCTGCTGTTAAACACATTGGGCCGACTCATACCGAAACAACAACCACAACCGTAAATCGAAAGCCATTGCAACTCATCCACTTCTTCAATGTAGTGCCCGAACCCCTCGCAGACAGCCCCGGCAGCGGCCGCATCTGGCGTCAAAACCGCGTATTCTTTAAAGGCAAACACTATGTGGTAACAGCTGGTTCCGGACGGGGAAAAACCACCCTCATCAATATCATTGGCGGTACCCGCAGCGATTACAAGGGTGATGCCTTTTTCGATGAAACCAACCTGCGCAACATAACTCCCCATGATTTTGCCTCCATCAGGGCAATAAAAATTTCGGTAATTCACCAGGATTTACGGCTGTTTCCGGAATTGACCGCAAGGCAAAATATCGATATGAACCCCCTAAACGATCGCGATGCTGCCTACATTGAAAAGTTGGCAACCCGGCTGGACATATTGCAGCAGCTCAACAAGCCCTGTGGACGCATGAGTCTGGGACAACAGCAACGTGTAGCCCTCATTCGTGGACTGGTGCGTCCTTTTGAATGGCTGTTGCTGGACGAGCCCTTCAGCCACCTTGACGCAATAAATGCAAAAAATGCCATGGAGGTAGTTGCAGAAATCGCAAATGACAGGGGTGCCGGTATCATCGCCACATCGCTGGGAAGCACGGAATTACTGAAAGATTTTGAAATCCTGGAACTATGAACACACCTTTGATTAAAAAGTTGCTGCTCAGCAAAACGCGTCCCGGTCAGTTGTGGCTATCGGTAATCGGTTCCGGCATTGGACTATGCATTATGATGCTGGGGGTGCAGTTATGGGTGGATGTGCGTTCGCTCATGCAGGAAAAAGAAATGCTGGGCCGCGATTATGTGGTGATTTCCAAAAAAATAACACTGCTGCATTCCCTTTCGGGCGCTCCTCGCTTTTCTGATCCCGAGATACAGGAATTGATGGCACTGAAATCGGTGGATGATATCGGAAAATTCACCCCATCGCGCTTTAAGGCATCCATGAGCATGAATGCACAAATGGGAAGTCTGGGTGGACAGTTGTTCAAAACAGACCTGTTTTTTGAATCTGTTCCCAACCGTTTTGTGGATATTGATGCAGATGCCTGGAAATGGCAACCCGGCAACCCTCAGGTGCCTGTTATTGTTCCCTCGGAATTTATCAAACAATACAACCACGCCTTTGCCTCAGGGCAAAACATGCCCGTAATACCGGAAAACCTGCTTAAATCCCTGCGTTTTGAACTGCTGCTCAGTGGCAACGAAAAGTCTGACCGATACAGGGGTGTCATTGCCGGTTTTTCCAATCGCATTCAGGCCATATTGGTACCTGAGCCATTTATGCAGTATGCCAATAGCCGCTACGCACCCGGTGGAGAAGCCGCCCCTTCCCGGCTCATTCTGCATGCTGAAAATCCCGCCGCACCCGAACTGCTGAATCACCTAAAAGAAAAGCAGATAGAAACTGCCGAAGACAAAGTAAAGGAGGGCAAAACCCGGCTGCTACTGGAGGTAGTGATGCTGCTGCTTGCGCTGCTGGGTGCATTTATCGTAGCACTTTCCATGATGGGTTTTTTACAATACAATCAGCTGCTGGCCTATCGATCGGCCTATGAAATTCAAACCCTGCACCGATTGGGATATACCCAAGGTAACATGGTGCTGCCCTATTTCCGTTTTGCCCTGCGCAACCTGGGAATTGCACTGGCATTGGCAGTCGGCCTTTTTGCTGCACTCGAAGCGGGCATTGTGGGATTATTCAGCCAAAGCGGTTTTAACCTTCCCCTGCATGGCTGGCCATGGTCTTTGTTGTGCGCATTCGTGGCTGCAATGCTGATGGGATGGCTATGTTATTGGTCTATTAAAAATCAAGTTGGCAGATTGGCAAACTAAACCCAAATTTGCACCATGCAAGGCCAAACCCAACATGCCCATTTTGATAACCGCTGGTACAAACCCGGCAGGAATGCTGTGGTGAGGGCGTTATGGCATCTTTGCAATTCGTTTCTGCTCATGTCTTTCATCCCCGGTAATGGCTGGCGCAAAATGCTGTTGCAGCTGTTTGGAGCCAGGGTTGGCCGCGGTGTAGTGATTAAACCCCGGGTGAATATTAAATACCCCTGGAACCTGAGCATCGGTGAATATTCATGGCTAGGTGAAGGTGTTTGGATTGACAATCTGGGGTTGGTGAGCATAGGAAGTAACTGCTGCATTTCTCAGGGTGCTATGCTGTTGTGCGGAAACCACAACTACCGCAAAACCACGTTTGATTTGATGATAGGAAACATTACCCTGGAAAACGGAGTGTGGATTGGTGCCAAAGGGTTGGTTTGTCCGGGTGTGACATGCCAATCCCATGCTGTTCTCAGCGCCGGAAGTATTGCCACATCCGATCTGGAGGCATTCAAAATATACAGCGGAAATCCTGCGGTGGCCGTCAAGGACCGAAACATAGAGGCATGAAGGTTACCCTCATCACCGTATGTTACAATAGTGCCCGCACCCTGCAGGAAACCATCGATTCAGTGCTGTCGCAGACCTACGCAGAAATCGAGTACATCATCATAGACGGTGGCAGCACCGATGCCACCCCGACCATTATTGAGCCATACAAAAGTCGCATCGCCCATTACGTCAGTGAACCGGATGAAGGGCTATACGATGCCATGAACAAGGGCATAGCGCTGTCGAGCGGTGATATGGTAGGCATTCTGAATAGCGATGATATGCTGGCACACTCCAATGTAATTGCAGACATAGTGAAGGCCATGGACAGCAATACGGATGCCGTATGCAGCGATGTATTTATTTTTAAGAACACCAAAGACAACATTGTACGCAGATACCGCTGCACGCGCTGGAAACCCTGGATGTTTCGTTTGGGACACCAGCCACCCCATCCCGGCTTTTTCGTGCGTAGAAACTGCTATGAAAAATACGGGCTATTTGATGTACAGTTCAAACGGGCGGCAGATTTTGAGCTGTTGTTTCGCTTTATCAGGGTGCATGCCATCAGAACCCGGTACTTATCCTACACATCGGTGCTGATGCGAAGCGGTGGCAGCAGCCAGCAAGGTTTAAAAGCGATATCCGAAGCCAATCGCGAAGACCACAGGGCGCTGCGCAAACATGGCTATTTCAGCGCACTGCCACTCATCTGGTGCAAATATGTACTGAAGGTTTTTCAGTGGATATTTTTAAAACCATCTTGATACAATCGCCGATTAATTTTGGTTATTTCGCAGTAGCAAATTAGGTTATATAGAC